>CAYHTH010000031.1:0-8205 GCA_964359525.1 uncultured Methanosarcinales archaeon
CTGGGTTTCTGCTGGTTTTGGTGGTGCCCCTGAGCCTAAAATTTGTGTGCATGTTCTTGTTTGTGTTCCTGATGAAGCGCATTCAGTCCATGCTGTGCAACCCCAATCGTAACCAGAACCGCCTCCGCCGCCACTGCTGCTTGTTCCGCCGCCTCCGCCGCCACTTGGTGCTGAAGCCGGTGTATAAGTACTCTCTGAAATTCCAGAATGCTTTAAGCCTTCTACTTTGAATTTATTGCCTGTTATTGTACATGTAAAGCCAGAAGCTGAACTTCCTGTTGTTGAACATGGCACAGGTATTTCTCCTGCACCGCTGCACAAAGTTGAAGGTAGTTCTGTTATTGAGGCTATTTCAGCGTCTTTCACGCAGACATAATCTTCCCCTGCTTTCCTGTCAACATAAACTGTTTTTGTTGTGCCTTGGCTTGTCAAGTCTATGCCTGATATGATAATCCCGCCAGTACTTGAATTTTCTTCCTGTTTTTGTATTGTGATATTTGCCATGGACAGATCGTCTATGCTAAAGTCAAAATTGAATTCAACTATTGTGTCTGTTCCATCTGTTATTTCAACCAATTCTTTATCGTCATAAGTGTCTAATGTGTTTGTATCTCCTCCTATTTTTAAATCAATAGTTCCTATGTTTGTTGTGATAAGATCTTCATTTCCTATAAGTTTATCCCCATCATCTGATGTACCATCTCCGTCTGAATCATCTTGACAAGCATTTCCTATTCCATCATCATCTGTATCGATCTGGTCAATATTTGCCACAAACGGGCAAGTGTCATCTTCATCGGTTGTTCCATCTTGGTCGCTATCTTTTATATCGATTAGTATATTGCCTAAATCGGTAATTATTGTTCCAGGCAATGGTTGCGTATATCTTCTCACAATCAATCCTTTGAAGTAGAATTCAACATTCTCATTGGGATTTGCAAGATGGTTTAGCACAAATTGGGTTTGCAATGCTGTTTGTTGAACATCCTTTTCAGTAGTACCTGTTGTTGACACTGCTTTAAGAGTATTTGTCGAGTCACTGTCATATTCAATTGTTCCAACATAGGTTACTGGTATTGCTAAAGCTATTGAAGACATTAACACTAAAACAATAAAAAATAAAAAAATATTTTTCATTTTCTGCAACCCTTATTCTGCAACACCTATGGTTAGCCTTGCACCTTCTGTCATATAGATATGGAAGTCATAGTCAGCATCTGTTGCTGTATGTGGGAACACTGTAAAGTCATCTTCTACATAACCTGGAGAATAAACATTCCAACTTGAGCCATCATAGTATGCTATATAACTGTATTTTCCATTAATACTTGATAATACATTAGTTACCAAGTAATCACCTGCTAAATCTGCAGCAGCTACTTCATTTTGGTCAGTACCTACCAAAACAAACCATGGAAGCTTGAATGTATTCCAGCCTTGATGTAGATAAATGCTTACTCCATCTGTATCTTGTTCTGCCCTGTCAAAAAGCCAGTCTAATGCTGCCTTGACTGTTGATGCCCATGTTGAAGAAAAGCTAACTGTTGAGGCTTCATCAGCTGTTGCTGCGCATGTTGAGTCTGAACACCAAGGGTCATAGTCAACATTATCGCTTACAGAATCTCCTGTTCCACTTGGATTGCTTGTATGCGTTGGTCCAGATGCAGAACTCCACCAGTTGTTTTCTGCGTTGGTCGATGTAGATGGACTTACTAATGCATTAAGAATACCATACACTGTATTGCCTGTAATTGTATTATCATTAATAGAATTATCTGATGGGTCGTTGCCTGCAGATTCCCTATTGATTAAAATACCAATCTTATTGTCAGTGAGTGTATTTAAACGTATGGTATTATCATGACTAGCCTCATGGACGTAAATAGCTGAACCTTTACCAGCAGTAATAGAACCGCCCCAGAATGTAGTGACGACTACTTCACTCACATGGCCCGACACAACGTTGTTTTCTACAACAGCATTAGTAACCTGGTGCATGTTAATACCCATAGCAGCGTTGCCTGTTACAGTGTTTCCACTTATGGTATCACCATCATCATACTTTATACTAATACCATTACCATTATTACCGCTAACAATATTATTAATTATGGTGTTTGGACCAGGACCATATGTAGAGATACCTCCGCCATTAACACCGCCGTCAGTATTATCCGTTATTTCATTGCCGCTAATGGTGACGTTAGAGACACCCTGCGCAGCATAGTCGGCTCTATTATAGAACAGTATTCCCCTTTTTGTATTTGCGGTAATTGTGTTTCCGTCAATCGTAACATTGTTTACACCAAAACCCGTAGCAGTACTACCGATCCTGATTCCATATTGAGCTCCGGTGATAAAATTATGGGAGATAGTGCCACCACTTATCGAATTTGCTGCATCGTTTATGGTGATACCCCCGTTGAGTGTAAAACCGTCTATGGTAACATCATTCGCTGTTATAGTTTGTGCGCCGGTGATGGTAGTGACATCTCGCCCTGCACCTTGCAGCGTCACACCTTTGTTTATTGCCAAGCTCTCTGTGTATGTTCCTGCAGCGACATTGATTGTATCACCAGAATTTGCTGCATTTATCGCATCTTGGATTTTAGCATCTGTATAAAAATTCAAAGGAGTTGCACTTGTTATAGTCATATGCGAACCATGTCTTACACGTATGTCATAATCATTGCCTGAGAAAGTATTTGAATCAATAGTCGCCGTTAAACTAGAGCCAACATTAGAACCCGTACCAACACTAATACCATATTTAACATTCTGTATATTGTTGCTTTGTATTAAAATATTATCATAAGTCTGACCACCAGCTGCATCAATAAATCTTACACCATAATATTTGCCTTTAACAACATTACTGTTAATTGTATTGCCAGTAATAGAAACTTTACTAGATTCAATACTCACTGCAGAGAAAAATACACCATTAAATGTATTACTATTAATGGTTATAGTTCCAGTTCCAGCATGAGGATTGATATAAATGCCTTCATATCCTTCTAAACCAGACCCTGTAAATGTATTATCATGGATATTTAGTCCAGAAAGGTCAACACCTGGAATAGCAGCTTTATTATATGTTTGGATAGCTTGTGATACCTCATCTAAAGTATCTGCTTTTGTAGTCACAATGTTATTATTGTATATTTCTACATTGGCTGCACCAATAACGATTCCACTTGAATATTTATTTGCTACATAATCAGGACCTTCTATTGTAAATCCATGTATTTTTACACCATTAGACAAAATTTCAATATTCGGGGCAGCCAATGGCCAGGATGCAATAGGAACATTTGAAATGCCCTTGATTGTGGTAGTTGCTTTGTCAGCCCCAAAAAGAATTAAGTTATCCTTACCGGCAGGTATTGTTAAATCTTCAGTATAAGTCTCAGCAGTAACATAAATAGTATCACCTGAAGTTGCAGCATCTATTGCAGCTTGAATAGTATCAAAGAAATCTTCTCCTGAATCAAGAACACCGTTTGTTGGATTCATATCAATGAAAACCGGACCGGTTGTAGGTGCTTCTTCTTCAGGTATTGTAACAGTACTCTGATCTAATGTAACAGCTGTTTGCGCCAATGCTCTTCCGTGTAATGTTGCGCCAGTTTGTATAGCAATATTTGTAGCATCAAGAATATTTCCCTCGAAAACAGATGTTGTTCCAAGTGTCGTTGCGCCAGTGACTTGCCAGAAGATGTTCTTTGCAAGTGCGCCACCAGTTAAATGAATCTGCTTACCAGAACTAATATCGAGAGTTCCTGATATTTGGAATACCCATACATCAGTTGAGCTTCCATCGAGGTAGATATCATTTAGTATTGTCACAGCAGAACCCCAAGTGTATACACCAGGGACAAAATGCTCACTAGTACCAGGGATTCCAAGAGTTCCTGCTCCGACATTTAAGAAGGTATCAGTTCCTGCTGCTTCTGCTGCAGCGGCAGTATATGCAGTTTCCATGTCGGCTCTAGCCACTTCTGTTATTGTTGTGAGTAATACTGAGTCGGCTAACACACATGGGAGAGGACCTGTTGAATCGCGTGAGTATATTGACCCTGTCACTTGTGGGCAGGTTATACCTGCGAAAGCAACGCCAGTATCAGCGTTGGAGTACCATGTTCCAATATTTCCAGTAATAACAGATGTAGGGACATTGGTGATTCCTGCTTTTGAAAATATAGCAAAGTTACCTGCTGTTCCGAGAACTGTTCCAGGATTAAGTGTTGCTGTTGCAGCGTTAACACTAACTGCCATAAATGCAAAAATCATAAGATATACAAAGATATTTGAAAATATTTTTTTCTGTTTCATTTTTATTACCCCCCGTCGAGATTATCAAGTTTTAAAAGAGAATTTAATGAGAGGAAATGAAAATAGTTTAGCGCAAACAATAAAGAACTCCGATGATATATATTAGGAACTGAACATTTTTTCTTAATCTAAACCACCCACCCAAGGTGTTGGTATTTATATCCTGTATTTAAATCTTTTGGTATTGATTTATTATAGATTTATTATACATTTGAAGTAATATTATTATCCAATTGGCACCATATATAATATATGGCAAAATTATCTACATCAGACATTAGCTGGGTTAAGAGAGGCAAACAAAGAAGAGAGATAATTGTGCATATTGATGATGAGGAAACGCCGACAGAAATTGCAAACAAGTCAAAATACTCCCTTAATCATACGTCCAGAATACTAAACGAGCTTAAGAAAAAGGGCTTTGTAAAATTGTTGAATCCCCGGCAAAAAACAGGAAGGCTTTATGTACTAACAGATAAAGGCAAAGTTATAAGAGACAAACTGCGGCAAGCTCAGAGAATATAACTATCTTAAGGGCACTAAAAGAAAAGCCCTCTAAAGCCAAAGACCTAGAGAATATTGTAAATCTGGATAGGATGAGCATTAAAAGAAGATTATACAAACTTGTAAAAGTTGGCTTGGTTAAAGAAGAGAAAGTTAAAAGTAAAAAGGCTACAGCAATCATCTATAGTGTTAAAAATAAATCTTTTCCAAAAATAGATCTATTTCACGTATTGGATAATGTTGATTCTAATAAAGCAAAAGAGCTGACTAAAATTTAGTTATCATTTACAGAAAACTACAATAAAAACTGGCAATTAGGAAATCAAAAATCTTTGCGGCTTAATGCAGTAAATACCTATGAGTTCGAGGAAGATCAAATCTTAAATTATAAAAGGTTTAGAATTTATTTGCTTTCTTATATCCTATCAGCACTTGTATTTGCTAATTAGACTCTTGGGAAGGCAAACTCCCATTATCAAAACCAAAATATTTATATACTAGCAGTATATAATTATATACTCCAAGTATATAAGGTGAAAACGTGCAGAATTTAACAGTTAATGAGGCAAGGATAATGGACTTTTTGTTAAGGAATTTCAAGGAAAGAAACAGCATAAATCAGACAGCCAGAAGACTAAAGTTGAGCCCGATGGGAGCTTACAAGATACTAAAGAAGCTTGAGAAGGCGAATGCAATAAAGGCAGAGGAAATAGGAAATGCTGTTTATTGCAGGGCAAACTTGGATGAGGAAATAGGCAGGAAGCTGGCAGAGTTTGTTTTAGTGCAGAGTGAATTTAACAATACTTTTGCCAAGGTTTACGCCGAGGATTTAAGGAAACTGAAAGATGTTGCCTTAAGCTGCATTTTGTATGGCTCTATATTGAAGGTTGGCAAAGAAGCAAAGGATGTTGATGCCTTGATTATTATAGAAAAGAAAAATTATAAGAAAATTTCTAATAAACTAGCCGACATACAGCAGATAGCAACAAAAAGGATACATGACATTAGGATGACTAAAGAGGATTTGGCAAAAAACCTTAAGAAAGGAAATGAAGCCATGATTGACATGCTGAAATACGGCCAGGTTTTATGGGGGGCAGATATAATTGTGGAGGCGATTAAAAATGGGGCATCTTGAAAACAAGCTTGAGTGGTGTGTTAAGAAAGGGAAAGAGGGCAAAAAGCATAGGGGTCTTAAGGAAGTTAACCCTGATACTGAAAAATCAAATAAGCATATAGAGAAAGCGAATCATAATTTTAAGGTAATGATTTACCTGATTAAAGGAAATTTTCCAGACTGGGCTGTAAGCGCCTCTTTCTATTCAATGTACCACTGCCTGTTGGCTATCTTGGCAAAATATGGTTATGAAAGCAGAAATCAGGAATGCACTTTTGCAGCTGTTGAGTATCTAATAAAGAATAAGAAAGTTGATTTGGATGTCCAATTGCTCAAGAAAATAGCTTCTTTCGAAGAGAATCTTGAGGCAGAAGACATTTTAACTTTAAGGGAAGAGTTCCAGTATGGAACAGAAGCAATTGTTGATGAGGCCAAAATGAAAGAATTGCAAAATAATACAAAAGAGTTCATTGAGATTGTAAGAGCGGCTTTGAAGAAATGAGTGTGTAAAATTATCGAATTCCCGGCAAAAAACAGGAAGGCTTTATGTACTAACAGATAAAGGCAAAGTTATAAGAGACAAACTGCGGCAAGCTCAGAGATAACCTTTTTCTTTAAAGCTGAAATATCTGTTGTGCCCTATTATTATATGGTCAACAACTTCTATCCCTAAAATTTCTCCTGCTTTGACAAGTTGTTTTGTTATTTCTACATCATCGTCACTGGGCTTTGGATCGCCAGAAGGATGATTATGGAGCAAAATGATTGCTGCAGCCCCTTCTTCAAAAGCCGCTTGGAATATCTCTCTTGGATGTATAATAGAGGCATTTAGGCTTCCTATAAAAATAGTTTCTTCTTTTATAATCCTTTTTCTTGAATCGAGAAATATACTCTTAAAATGCTCTTTCTTAAGGAATGACATCTCAGGCAAGAACATTTTAACAATATCCCTAACATCATTTATTGAATTGTTCTTTGTATTTTTAAAAGACGCAACCCGTCTTCCCAGTTCAAAGCACGATACTATCTGGCATGCTTTGGATTGCCCGACACCAAAAATACGCATTAGGGCATTTATTCTTTTTCTGGAAAGTGACCTCAAATTATTCTCTTTTAGCAGATTTTTTGACAACTCAAGAACATTCTCTCTTTTTGTACCATTTCTCAGTATTATTGCTAGCAACTCTGCATTGCTCAAAACTCCAGAGCCATATTTCATTAGCTTCTCTCTTGGCCTTTCCTCTGGTGGCATATCTTTTATTTTTAATTGTTTGTCTATCATAAATTTTAGCAATTAGGTTGCTTCTGTTTATAAATTTTACACGCAGATGTCCAGTGGTTGTGGTCAAACAAGCCAACAACCTTTGCAGCTTAATGCAGTAAATACCTATGAGTTCAAGGGAGGGCAAATTTTAGTTTATAAAAGATTTAGAATTTATTTGATTTCTTATATTATATCAGCAATTATCCTTTTCTATTTGATAATTAAAATTTTAAAAAATAAAACACAAAAACCCGAATTTGAGTTATTTTTCTCAGGTTTTCGAAAGGCCCCGAAAGCGAAAAGTTTATAAATGACTAATAAGTCATATATTTATGTTGAAAAAGTCATATGCTAACTAAAACCCAGGCAAGGATAATGGAGATATTCGCCGCGAACATAGCAGAGCGCTACAGCATTAAAGGCATCTCTAAGATAATAGAAAAAGACTATTCATTAGTGCACCGGTCAATAAAGCCGCTGATTGCAGAAAGCCTGCTGGCAAAGGATAAGCAGGGCTACTTGTCCCTTAACTACAAAGAAAACATGGCGCAGATTGCATGCGTTGAGGCCTTGAGAACTCAAAAATTTTTTCAAAAGAAGCAAAACAAGGTTATTGGCTTGTTCATAGAAGATGCCTTGAAAGCAATTAAAGAAGATTTTTTTGTTATGCTGATCTTCGGCTCTGCTGTTGAGCAGAAGAAAGCTCCAGGAGACATAGACATTCTGTTCATAGCTGATGCCAATGCAAAAATTGGTAAAACAGAGAAATTATTGCATAACATTGCCCTGAATTTCAGCGCGAAGTTCGACATAAATGTCATTTCAGCAGAAAGTGTTTATGAGATGCTTTCCAAAAGGGACCAGACAAACGTAATGAATGAAACGCTTAACAAGCACTTGATAATTTTTGGGGCAGAAAACTATTACAGGATGCTGAAAAATGCTAGATGAGAAAAGAATAAAGCAAATAGAAAGCAGAGTCAGG
>CAYHTH010000032.1:0-7678 GCA_964359525.1 uncultured Methanosarcinales archaeon
GAATGGGGCACAATGCAGTTGCAATTTCGAACGATGGAAAAAGGATAGTTATTGGAGGCGCACCAAGCAACTGCGTCATGGTTTATAACGAAAAAGGCACTTTATTGTGGAAAGGGTGCAATGAAATTGCAATTGCTGATGTGTCCAAGGACATGATACCCGGAATAAACAGCGTCCAGATATCCGATGACAAGGCAAAAATAATCGCAGCTTACGGCGACAATTACGTCCGGGAATTTGTAGGGGGATAAAGCATAAAATTATTTAATTCGCCTGATCGGATATCTTATAAGTTCCCGGCTGCATGAAAACTTTTTCTGTCGTGACAGCTAGCCCTCTCTCGCCCATCATTTCCTCAGAGCACACGTGTGATGTTCCGATTGCAACCAATTCCCCTTTCAAAGTCATGATTGCAACTGTATCATTTTTGATTATTTGGTTGTTTAGTTTGCCGATGCCCGGCACTTTTAGGTCTGACCCGTGGCATAAGCTTTCAACTGTGGTGTCAAAAACCCAGACTTTAGGAAGGTGCTTTGCCCCGGCTTCAACCGGCTGTATTGCTTTTCTTATGAATTTATCATTCTGCTCCTCTTTCCAATAATAGCAAGCATCAATTAATTCCTGCATGGTAAAAAGCGTTGATTCCTCAAAAGGCCCGGCTTTTGTCCTTCTTAATTCCGCCATGTGCGCCCCGACTTTTAACTTTTGGCCGAGATCGTGAATTAGTTTTCTGATATAAGTTCCCGCTTCGCTCCCGACTTTAAACATTACATCATTTCCATCAATTTCCAGAATATCTAAATAATAAATTGTTCTTGGCCTTAACTGCCTTTTCACGGAACTTTTAATCGGCGGCATCTGCATGATTTTGCCAACAAAATGTTTTTGTATTGTTTCCCTTAATTTTGCTTCTTCCACTTCCTTGTGCAGATGCATTATTGCAACATATTCTTTTCCTGCTGTCAGTAATCCCTGCACTATTCTCGTACCTCTGCCTAAAGCAACTGGCAAAACTCCTGTAACAGCCGGGTCTAAAGTTCCGGAATGACCGCTCTTATTTATGTGGAGGATTTTCTGCACGTAATCAGAAACTTGGTGAGAAGTCGGCCCTTTTGGCTTGTCTATGTTTACAATTCCGTAATTTATTATTTCCTCTGTTTTTCTTTCAGCCGGATTCAAGCCGTATTTGTAGTCTGTTTCAGATTCTTTTCTTAATAATATTTTTCTTTCTACTTTTTCAAATGGCAATAGATTTTGCATAAAGACGAAGAATAAGATTTGGTTTAATAAGCTTATGATTGATCAATTTGTCAATCCAACTTAATTTTACGATTTAGGCTTGATACATTTTGCAGGAAATCACTACTTCCAAAAAATATATATTTAACATTACATTCTCCATAAAGCTCAACCTGCAATTCTATATGCGGTAGACTACTTGGACCCAATGAAAAATTTCTAGGTGATTTCAGAATGAATCTTTCACCTCCCAATTTACCTATTCCAGACATTGTCTCAGTAGGATCAGGATACATTTGATGCGGATAAAAATCTGCAACTTCAAGGTGTCTTCCCCTCCATTCCGGATCCAAGTAGAATATAGTCTCAGAAAGTGGAAAACCATCTAAACTTGAGCTATCAAAGGAATTACCAAAAACATTTACCCTTTCTTCCAAGCCGTGGGCTTTTATGTTATGAGCAAGGAATCTCAATTTTTTTGGATTTGTTTCGTGCGCATGAACTCGCTTAAAGACTTTCGCAAAAGCGACTGTGTCGCCCCCAACGCCCGCGTAAAGGTCAACGATAAGTGCAGTATCAGCAAACCGTTCCGCTAACTGCGATACCATTGCCTCTGCAACCCTACTGTCAGTTAAAGTTGAATATGCTGAAGTTGATATGTAACAAGTATCCCCTTCAAGTTTTAAATTGTCTATGGCATTCTCTCCAACTATTACAATCCCCTTTCCAGAAAAAAGAGATTTTCCGTTATATGGTTTATTGTATCTATCTACTGGGAGTAAGTCCTGAAAAGAAAAAGGAACGACACCATATCTGATTTCCGTTCCCTCCAATTGGGCGTGTACTAATTTTTCAACTTCATCTCTGCGTCCCATGGTTAAAGAAAACTGGTTGTTATATAAATTTTTAATTAAGCGCCCATTATCAAACGCTCTTCGGTGCCGTCGGATGCTGCTGCTCAACTCTAGGCTGTGAAGGCACCTTTGGAGGGTGCTGTTTTGGATGCTCTTTCTGCATTTCCTTTATTTCTTCTTTTTCTATTTCTTTTGCTTCCTCTGCTTTTTCTTCTTTAATTTCTTTGAATTCAGCTTCCACTTTTCCTTCTGATTTCACTTCTTTGGTTTCTTTCTTGCCGGATTTTTTTATTTCCTCTGCCTTAGGCTGCGGTTTTGGCGCTCCGACAAGCTCAACAAAAACCATTCCCTTGTCGTCTTTTGCTGCTGTAACTTTCACAAGATTAGGAGGATTTCTCATGCCATGCTCCCAGATTTTTAGATTTAGATATTGGCCGATTTTAACTTCCTTAGTTTTCATGTGCTTGGAAATAAATATTTTGACTGTACTGATTGCTTTTTTTGCCTTCTTGTGAAATGGGCTCTTCAAAGTTGCGATTCTAAGCGGAATGTTATAATTTCTTTCCAATACAATTTTTGATTTTTCTTCTTTCTTTGCCATTTTATTTGTAATTTAACCTGTATGGTAACTCATCAACACACGAAACCCATCCACATCATAGCCCAACAATTTTATCACTTTAACTTCTATCTCTGGAGTTATAGGTTGGTGGGGTCTTAATGAAAATAAATTGACTGCTGCAACTTTTTGCCCTAAATCTGCAACTGCTGAAATCTGCAGGTCTACGCCATTCACTGTCAAAACTCTGTTAGTTCTTAATCTCTCATCAAGTGCCGGTATCATTTTAAGCCTTGTTCTTGTTTCTTCTCCAGTTTCTCTTTAATTTTGTATGCCTGCCTGGATGAACTCTTCTTGTTTTGCCGTAAATCTTCTGCACTGTCCAGAAAGGGGCCCATCTAGTCTGCTTTCTAAACTTGGCTAATCTTTTCTTTCTGCTCGGGTGCTTGTATCGTGCCATTTTTTATTTTTCTAAATTAAATTCTAGACTCTGCTGATTTTAAATTCTTTTTTCTCGGGGGTCATCTGCTGCAGGATTTTTTTCAACAATTCATCTTCAATTTTGCCCTGAACCTGCCCTTTCTGTATTGCCTGAAACAAAACAACAAGCAATTGGATTGCTTTTTCCTGATGCGCTGCTTTCAAATTTCCGTACCGCGCCAATGCGTCTTTTGTGAAAAACTGCTTTACAACAGATTCCATCTGCTCGATCTGCTGCTGGATTTGCGACTGCTCGTCGGACTGCTGGTTTGCTTTTTGCTGCTGCAAACGCATCAGTTCTTCAAGTTTTTTTCTTCTTATGTCATCCAGAGTTGGCATTTGGATTGATTTTGATTATTTTTAATTAAACTTTTATTGTTTTTTATTTTCAGCCTTTTCAACAGCTTTTTGCTCATGATGGGCTTCTGCAATTTCTTTTTTTGATTCGGATTTATCCTCAGATTTCTTTACTGCTTTTTGCTCATGACGGGCTTCTGCAATTTCTTTTTTTGCTTCTATTTTTTCAACAGCTTTTGATTCTGCTTTAACTTCCTGTCTCGGCATCTTTCCCAGAAGCTGAGTTGCTATTTTGTCCAAAAACGCCCTTCCTTTTGGCGTAACTACTCTTCCCTTGTGTATCCCTTTTTCTGCCTGCTTTACAAAACCGGCTTTTTCAAGCTGCTGCAGTGATTTTCTTAAAATGTTGCCAGAACCCTTATAGAAATGCTCTTGCTTTACTCCATTATTTTTCTTACCGCCGTATTTTGTTCTGAGTTTTTGGGTACCTACTGGGCCTAATCTATAAACTGTTCTCAAAACAGATGCAACTCTTACATACCACCAGTCACCATTTACAGGCGGCCTTTGCTTGTGCATTCCAGTCTTGACAAAAGGAGCCCATGCCGGCGGCTTTACATCTGGAACTTTTTTCAGCTCTTCAGCCGCTTTCAAAATCAGTTCCTGTGATTCCACATCATACATTGTTGTCATTTTTGTTATTGGAATTATTTATTTTATTATTTTAGTTTGAATTTGATTTACGGATAATATTATCCCCAAATTTTTCTAATTTTTAATTTAAAACCCGAATCTTTTCTTCACACCTTGCGGTGTCAGAACGGCTAATTGAATTAGCACGGAACATTGGAATATTGGCGTATTTAAAAATGTTTTTGTTTTGGTATTTTAGCGAGCGATCCTGCGAACCGCTTAATCGCTGTTAAAACCATTTTCAGTTACGAAGTATCAAAAATCGCAATAATCTATTTCAAATAGTTACGATTTTTGAGCATGCTCGGAAATTACTTGAACCAAGTTCAAGCTCCCAAAAATTCTATAGAATTTTTTAGGATTTGCAAATATCGATTCATAATAAAAATTTCCGACATTCTGAAAACCTGCGTCCGCAGAGTTATTACTCGGGGCACAAATCGTCCTATCAAATGAGCGACAGCGATACGTTAAGGACAATAGACAAAGGGCACACTCATGTAAAAAGTAGTAGTAATCTGGGGCTATAAAGAAATCATCTAACAATAAGGTTTTCTTCTTTTTTATCCTTGGTTTTCAATTCTTCTAAGATTAGCATATCATAGATTTCAATTAATTTCTTTATTTTTGTGTTTGATGTGTTCAGCTTGAAAAGTTTTGCTTTTCCAATGTTTCTTGTATGTATAATTATGTTATTTTTTATCAAATTGTCCCACATTCTGTATAGAGTTGCTCTTCCAATGCCTGAATTTTCTGCTATATCTGTAATTGAGAAATCTAACTCTCTTTCTGTTAGTAAGTAATCTAATACTCTTATCATAGGGGAATCTCCCATGAATTCTATGAATAATGATTTTGCTTCCATTTTTCCTCTATATATCAGTACAGCACAACTAATATTTAAATATTTCTATTTTGAGGCAATATCGTCTCACATTTGTGACAAATATTTATATACGAATTAATAAGATTATTGTTTTATGGGTTTTTACAGTTGAAGATATTAAGGCGAGGATTATAAGAAAATTAGTACAGTGGAGAAAATGGGGCGGTTCTCATACTGAAAATGTTCTTAATGGATTGCCTACTCATCTAAAGGGGGACAAAATGACAAAGCAGGCATTAAAGGAATTAGAAAATGATGAGTGGATTTTACCAGCTAAAAAGACAGGAGAAATACATTATTCTTTAAATCCAAGAAAAACTGAAGAGATTTTGCAATTTTATGAGAAATATTGTAAAAAATGAGCGAATGCGATACATCAAGAACATACATTAAGGCAAGAAAACAGTTCGTCGTAGTAGTTGTGGCGAGAAAACTCAGTTACATATTTTATTGAATTCTTCTGGAGTTATTATTTTAATTCCTCTGAATTCCTTTAAATTTAACAAATGGTTATCCTGTGAAATTATATAATCTACGTTTCCAGCTACAGCAGTTTCAATGAACATGTTGTCATTTGGATCATCTTTAACTATTGGTATTTTTTCTTTTGGCTCTACAATTATGGAATTTTCTACAATCAAATCAATCCATTCTTTAATCATATCATCCGAAAGCCCGATTTTAAAATCTTTTAGAACTTTTATTATTTCTGAAACTGCGTCCAATGAAGTGACTAATGTAAATTTTCTTTCTCTCCAATTGGTTATAACCTTATTAGAACTGCCTTTCCAAAAGATACCCGAAATAAATATATTTGTGTCAAGAACTACTTTCATCTTCTAGCTCTCTTAATAGCAATTTCAACATCCGCTTTGGTTATACCATTCTCTTTTGCAAATTGCTGTGTTTTTTTTATCAGTTTATCAAAGTTTTTGAAAGAAGGCATGGTTACTTTTTTCAATACAACTGTATCATCTTCCCCTACAACAACAAATTTTTCCCCTTCCTTTAATCCAAGCTGCTCCCTTATATCTAAGGGTATGACTACCTGCCCTCTTGAACTCATGCTTGTTATTTCCAGTTTTTCCATTTCATTTGCCTCCTTAATAAGAATATCTTACTAGTAAGAATATCTTATATATAAATGTTGCTGTTTCGAGAAATGGATGACTTAAACCACAAAATCCAAGGAATACCTAAAAATAGGTAATTCAATACCTAAAAATAGGTAAATTTATAAATATGTTCTTCTTCTAAAGGACTATGCTAACAAAAGGGCAGTTAAGCCTCCTTTCAGTATTAAAAAAAGACATTTTTGCTAGTCTAACCTTTAAGCAAATTAAGCAGCAAAGCAGACAAAAATCAAACAATATGATTCAAATAGCCTTAAAAGAGTTCCAAAAGCAGGATTTAGTGAATGTCAAGAAAACAGGAGATGTAACAACCTACTCTTTAAATCTAAATAATAATCTAACATTATCCTATCTTAATCTAATAAATGAATCAGAAATTAACAAAAGTAAGATTCCTAAAAACATATTGGAAGATATTAAAAATAGAGCCTTTAAACATACTGAGTTTTTTATCTTAATAGTCTTTGGCAGTTATGCAAAAAGTGAGGCAACTAAAAAGTCTGATTTAGATGTTGCTGTAATTGTGGAATCTGAGCAAACAAAAAAAGAATTTGCCCCATTTTTAGAAACAATAAAAAGAAGAGAAATAATTCCGATAGATTATCATATTTTCACAAGGGTTGAATTTTTAGATATGTTAAAAGCAGATTTTGAAAATGTTGGAAAACAAATATTTAAAAGCAACATTGTTTATTATGGACATATAGCTTATTGTAACTTGATAAAGGGAATGAAAAATGGATGACGAAGCAGGATTATACTTGCAAAGAGCAGAAAATGAGCTTGTAGCTGCTCAAATGCTTTTTGAAATTTCTAGCAACCTAATCCTACAAAAAGAACAATTTAAGCTGGAAAAAGAGTTTACGTTTTATAGTAGCGTGATTAGCCATTCCTATTACTGCATTTTTTATTCTGCTAAAGCAATACTAGCGAAAATAGGAATAAAAACAGAAGCTCCTGAAGTTCATAAGAAAACTCTTGAAGCTTTTGATAAATACCTTGCTAGAACTGGAAAGCTTGATGTTGAATTACTCAAAATATATCAGAAGATGGTGGTAAGAGCAGAAGAGCTATTGGGAATCTTCTCAAAAGAAAAAGGGAAGAGGGGAAAATTCACTTACCAAAAACTGCCACAAGCTAATCGAGAACCAGCTAAAGAATCATTTGATAATGCTTCATTCTTTTTCAAGAATATTAATAAAATACTAAAAAGATAAAAATCTAATTCTTTTTCTTGTACAGGAAGTGTTTTGTTACAAAAATCCCGGTTATCACAAACGCCGCTACCATTATTGCGATTATCACGCTCGGCTTTGCTATCGTAGATATAACATTGCCTGTAAATGCTGCAAATCCTGTTGGTTTTGGTGCAGTTGGAGCAGGTGATGTTACTTTTGGCGCTGCTGCTGTAGTAGTTGTTTTTGGAGCTTGTGCTGGAGCAGGTGATGGGGCAACAGGTGCTGGTGCAGTATAAGCGCATGACTGGGTTTCTGCTGGTTTTGGTGGTGCCCCTGAGCCTAAAATTTGTGTGCATGTT
>CAYHTH010000033.1:0-7584 GCA_964359525.1 uncultured Methanosarcinales archaeon
AACCATATGGTTCAAAAATGGAACAAAAAGAATTAGAAATAACATTGGCACTTTTAAAATACAAAGAATCGCATGTAAGGGGTATAGCAAAAATTACAAACCAGCCTCATGCAAATGTGTCAAGGCTAATGAAAAAACTATTGAAAGAGAATATAGTCGATTTCAAATACGAAGGAAAAAACAAAATTTTCAGGCTGAAGAAAGGAATTGAAGCCCTAAACTGTATATATATGTCAGAGCATTTCAAATTATTAAAACTCTTTGAGAAGTATCCATCTATCACTATTATTGCAGAATCCATAATACGCAAAGTAGATGAAAAATTAATTATCATTTTTGGCTCTTTTGCCAAATTCAGCTCAACAAAAGACAGCGATATAGACATTTTCATAGAAACAACAAATAGACATATAAAATTGGCAGTAGAAAATATAAATTCTAAATTAAGCGTAAAGATTGGGCAATTTGATACTAATAGCTTGCTAGTGAAGGAGATAATAAAAGACCATATTATACTAAAAGGGGTAGAATATTATTATGAAAAAAATAAGATTTTTGATTAAATTAAATGAGCAAGGCACATTGCGAATTGTAGATCCTTCTGAAGAGATTTCCGAATCATACATCAAAAAATCAGAGAGCCATTTCGAATCAGCTAAAATATTATTAAACTCAGAAAAATTGGAAGAATCTGTATCCATGGCCTATTACGGAATGTACCATGTTCTTCTTGCATTATTATTTAAATGTGGAATCAAAAGCGAGAATCATTCTGCATCAATTTTGATATTAAAAGAGCTTTTTGGCAAACAGGATTTAGCAAGAGAAATCAGTTTCAGCAAAAAAGAAAGGATTGATAAACAGTATTATACAGATTTTAAGTTAACTAAACAGGATTGCGAAGATATGATAAAAAAGACAGAAAATTTTATTATTGAAATAAAGCGCATCATAAAGCACCTTAGCCAGGCAGATTCTATTGCATTAAGGGAAGATTTAAGAAAAAGTTTAATATCCAACAAAAAGTCAAATTGAAAATGATGATCAAAACAATCTCTTTCATCGGAACCGGAAAGATGGCAGCAGCCTTGATTAGTTCCATCTATAAAAACAGGTTAGCTAAAGAAATAACTGCAAGCGACCATAATGAAGAAAACCTAAGAAAATTGAAATCCAAATTTGATGTAAAAACAACAACGGATAATAAAGAAGCTGCAAGAAATTCTGATGTCATCTTTCTTTGCGTAAAGCCGCAAGTGATGAGTATGGTTTTAAACGAAATAAAAGATGAAATTAAAAACCAGTTAGTTGTTTCTATAGCTGCCGGAATAAAAATAAAGAATATTGAATTGATTCTAAAAAATAAAAGAGTAATCAGGGTTATGCCCAACATAAACTGCCTTATAGGGGAAATGGCAGGCGGATTTTCGGCTGGAAAATATGCAACAAAAGAAGATATTGGAGAAGTGTCAAAGTTACTGAACGTTTCCGGAATTGCAATCCAAGTTGAAGAAGACTTGCTAGATGCAGTGACTGCGGTAAGCGGCTCAGGCCCTGCATTTTTCGCATATTTCATAAAATACATAGCAGAAGCAGGAATAAAAAAAGGATTAAAAAAAGAAATTGCTTATCAATTAGCAGCGAAAACTGCATTGGGAACGGGAAAATTATTATTGGAAATGAAAATAACTCCGGATGAATTGATAGAAATGGTTGCATCAAAAAAAGGAACGACAGAGGCAGGATTAAAAGTTCTAGACAAATACAAAGTGAAAAAAATCTTAGAAAAAACTGTAGATGCGGCTTACAAAAGAAGCAAGGAACTGGGAAAATAGATTTCTTAAGCGATATATTTATATATCAGTTGTACTAAATATGTTACATATGATACAAAAATGTAGCAATTGGGTCGTATTTTCAGCTTTTGCTAGAAATCCAAAAAAAACATACCAAGTAAGAGAACTGTCTAGAGAGGTAAAACTGGCAACCACGTCAGTCAGATTACATTTAAATGAACTGGAAAAACAAGGACTAATTAAAAAAGAGAAAGTAGGTGTATATCAAGCTTACAAATCAAATTTTGAAGACGAAAATTTTAGATTTTACAAAAAGATGTATAATATGTTAAGTCTCAAAGAATCCAGTCTAATAAAAGAACTTGAAAAACAGGCAACTCCCGATGCAATAATTCTATTTGGTTCTTATGCAAAAGCGGAGGACACAGAAAACAGTGATATTGACCTGTTTCTGATAGCGAAAGAAAAGCAGATTGATTTGAAGGAATATGAAAAAAAGTTAAGTAGACCTATCCAGCTATTCTTTTCAGAAGATTTAAATAAGTTGCCAAAGGAACTACTTAACAATATTTTAAATGGAATAGTCTTAAGTGGGTTTATTAGATGGATCAAATAATAAGGATACAACCGGACAAAGAACGTGCAAGAAGCCTTGTAAAGATTGCTGGACTAAGGTATGAAAAGATAAATACATTTGATGAAGAAAAAGAATCTCAACTGATAGTTGAAGGTTATTACGAAGTTGCAAAAGAATTAATAACTGCAATTTTATTCATTAATGGTTATAAAACACTAAGCCATAAAGATTTAGTAGAGTATTTGGAATTAAATTTCAAGAAAGATTTTCAGAGATTAGATATAGAATTGTTAAACCAGCTTAGAATATTAAGAAATAAGATAGTCTATTATGGAGAGCAAATAGAGTCATCGTACATTAGCAGAAATAAGAGAAACATTTTTGTAATAATATCCAAATTATTTGATATTTGTGAAAGGAAACTGAAATGAGCATAACCGAACAGGCAAAATTAGCGAAGGAGGCTTCAATTAAATTAGCCAAATTGCCAACCAAAACAAAGAATAAAGCTTTGCTTGAAATAGCAAAATCAATAATAAAAAATTCAAAATCAATAATAAATGAAAACAAAAAGGACATTGCAGCTGCCGAGAAATCAAATCTAAACAATGTATTAATTAAAAGATTAAAGATTGATGAAAACAAAATAAAAGAGATAGTTGATGAAATAAAAAGTGTTGCAAAGCTTGACGACCCTGTTGGAAAAGTATTATCTCAGGTAGAATTAGATAAAGGATTAATGTTGTACCAAGTTACATGCCCTATAGGAGTTATAGGGGCAATATTTGAATCAAGACCTGATGTTGTAACTCAAATCAGCTCATTATGCCTAAAATCCGGAAACACAGTCATACTTAAAGGCGGCTCTGAAGCCTTGAATTCAAACAGAATACTTGTAAAAATAATTTCTGAAGCTATTGAACATAATGGAATTCCAAAAGAGGCTGTGCAATTAATAGAGACAAGAGGCCAGGTTTCTGAGATGCTGAAATTGCATGATGATATTGATTTAATTATACCAAGAGGAAGCAATTCATTTGTAAAGTATGTAAAAGAAAATTCGATGATACCTGTACTGGGGCATTCAGAAGGAATTTGCCATGTTTACATAGATAAAGATGCAGATTTGAAAAAGGCGATTGATATCAGCTTTGATGCAAAATGCCAGTATCCTGCTGTCTGCAATGCAATGGAGACTTTGATTGTGCATAAGGATATTGCAAAGAAATTTCTGCCTCAAATGATTAAGCAATTCAAAAAAGCAAATGTTGAAATCAGGGGGGATGGTAAAACAAAAAGTATTGTAAAAGATGTTAAAAATATAACTAAAGAGGACTGGGATACTGAATACAATGATTTAGTATTATCGGTCAAAGTAGTCAATAATCTTGATGAAGCAATAAAACATATCAACAAGCACTCTTCAAAACATACAGATGCTATAGTTACAGAAAACAAGAAAAATGCTGAAATTTTCATGAATTTGGTTGATTCTGCATCTGTCATGTGGAACGCTTCAACAAGATTTGCAGATGGATTTAGGTATGGAAAAGGTGCTGAGGTTGGAATAAGCACTTCCAAGATACATGCGAGAGGCCCTGTGGGATTAGAAGGATTGGTAATTTACAAATACAAATTGATCGGAAAAGGGCATGTTGTTAAAGATTATGCTGGAAAAAATGCTAAGAAATATAAACATAAAATTATCAAAAAATCTTTTTAACTCCAAAGAGTAAAAAATGAGAAACATAAAAGCTAAAAGAATCGTAATCAAAATAGGGACTAATACACTAACGGATAAAGCTGGATTTTTGGATTTGAGAATCATAAGAAATCTAGTTAAACAGATTGCGCAGATAAAAAACGGCAAAGATATCATAATTATTACTAGCGGAGCTATAGGCGCAGGCATGAGGGAGCTTGACCTAAAGCAGAAGCCATCAGATGTCGTGATGAAGCAGGTATGCGCCGGTATCGGACAAAATATCCTGATGGCAAATTATTATTCATTTTTTAGAAAATACAGGATAAAAATAGCACAGATATTGCTGACTTATAATGATTTATCCGACAAGGAAACTTACAAAAATCTTTACAACAGCCTCGATAGAATGCTGCAGCTAAATGTTATCCCGATAATCAACGAGAATGACCCTATTTCCATAAATGAGATTGGACCATCTTTCGGCGACAATGACAATTTGTCAGCTTTAATTGCAAGCAAAATAAAGGCGGATTTGCTTATCATTTTGACAAATGTGGACGGCTTGTTCGACAGAAATCCGGAAGATAAAAGTGCAGTTTTGATAAAAGAAGTTAAAATCATAAATAAAAGGATTGAATCATTCGGGTCCGGGTCAAGCAACCTCGGCATTGGCGGAATGAAAACTAAAATTAAGGCCGCAAAAATGGGAACAGAGGCGGGCGTAACTGTAGTCATAGCAAACGGCAAAAAAGACAATATTTTGCTTAAAGTGTTAAATAAAGAAGATGTTGGAACTATTTTTTATCCGAAAAAATAAAGAGGTGTTTATAATGGAAATTAAATTGTGGAAGAAACCGAAAAACTGCACGATAATTGAAGGTTTTCCCGGATTTGGGTTAGTGGGGACGATTGCAACCGAATTCCTGATTGAGCATCTGCAGACAGAGCAGATTGGAAAGATTTTGTTCAATGACATGCCTGCCATGGTTGCAATACACGAAAACAAGCTAGTTGAGCCTTTGGGAGTTTTTTACAACCAGAAATATAATGTTGTGCTGCTGCATGCAATAACAGCTGCAACCCATTATGAATGGGAAATGGCGGATACAATCAAGAAACTCTCAACAAGTTTAGGAGCAAAAGAAATAATTTCTCTTGAAGGTGTTGGCTCAGGCCAAGAGAGTGAAATCTCGAGAGTGTTTTATTATTCCAATAATGACAAAAGCGCAAAAGTGTTTGAGAAAGCGGGGATTGAATCACTAAAAGAGGGAATAATAATTGGAGTTACTGGTGCGGTTTTACTTAGAATAGAGAATACCCCCATAAGCTGCATTTTTGCCGAGACTCACTCCAATCTGCCGGACAGCAAGGCTGCTGCAAAAGTAATCGAAGCACTTGACAAATATCTTGGAATGGATTTGGATTACAAGCCATTGCTGGAGCAGGCGCAGAAGTTTGAAGACAAGCTGAAAACGATTCTCCAGAAAAGCCAGGAAGCGCAGGATATGAGCGACAAGAAGAAGCTGAGCTATTTTGGGTAAATCAAATGTCAAAAACCACCAGTCAAAGACTTGTGGCATGTTGCTTATCGCAAATGTGATTCGTGGTTTTTGAGCACGCTCGAAATTCCAGCAATGTATTTTTGTTTATCAAACCATCAATCATTTAGATTGATGGAATTCTGATGTTTAAAATTATAGTTGTCGTCGGCAAATTGGTGAAATAATCTAGGGTAGAATAATTATTTTTATTATGTGGACCGCCCCTCCCGGAATTAATTTTATACTCCAAACCGCTTGAATATCATAGTTTACTCTTGAACTCTCACTTTTTAGATTATGATTATATGAAACAAGCTAAATTAAGTGAAATAGTGGAATCTATTAATTAACAAAAATAATCAAGCGATTTTAATTTATGTAATTATAGACAATGGTTTATAATGCCTATAATGGTTAAATTTCGGGCTTTTAGCCTGCTTGATCCACAAGTTAGCTTATAATGCATAGTGCCTAACTAGCTGATTTAAGTCTCACTTCCTAGCTCTAGAACAGTAAAAAATTGATGAAATACCTTTCCGGTGTTAGGTATATTGAGTAATCTAATGTTCTGTCGCTTACTCGCCGTAATAATAATCTGATTCAAACATTGTTTTAAAACGGACTTTTTTGACAGCAACACCATTTACCCTGATTAGCTAGCCTAAATGATTAAAACAACCACTTCGTCTACATCTTTACCTTGGTTCGTACAATAAGTCCATTTAGAGTTATTTCCCTATACAGCATACTTTTTTTATTTACTTTCCTATATCGGTCACCTATTTGATCAAAAATGTAGAATTTTCTTTGTTTCCGATACTCATTGTTAATCTATTAACTCTCACTTCTTACTAGTAAACCTCACCTTTTATGAATAATTTTCTATATTGAAATTATTATTATGAGTAAATTATATCTTTTAATATAATTATTACAATATTTATTTAATAAAATATTAGTAATATACTATATATTAAATTAATGATAATTTATAGAGATTATTTTGAAGATTATTATGTAATATATATTTAATATTATAATATAACACTTAAATAATATAATTAAATCCTAAATTCTTTAATAAATTATAATTACAAAAATTAAATAAAAAGCATTAAATTCTTGCAAAAATTTTAACCAAAAATGAAAAAAATTTATGTTATTTTTTGTATAATTTTTGTAACGATTTTTTTAACGAACTGCAAACAAATCTCCAATCAAGTTTTAATCGATAATGGAAAAAATCTAATCAAAATAAATGTTGAAATTGCCGACGACAATAAGGGGAGAATGTACGGATTGATGTTTAGAGGAAATCTTGATGAAAATTCCGGAATGCTGTTTGTTTTTGATGATGAAGATAATCAAACTTTTTGGATGAAAAACACATTGATTCCTTTGGATATAATTTTTATCAGCAAAGACATGAAAATTGTAGATATAAAAAGTGCAACTCCCTGCAAGGAGGATCCATGCAGTTTATACATGTCATCGAAGCCTGCCAAGTATGTTCTGGAAGTAAATGGTAATTTCACGATTAAAAACAATATTAAGATAGACGACAAAATTATCCTAAATCAATAGATATATAAACCACCGATATGCTATAATTTGAAAAATGGCAGAAATAATGTGCAAGAAGTGCAACGAAAAGTTGCACAAAAAAGGAATATTGCAGAGCGGCAATTCAAAATACGACGTTTACCGCTGCAACGAATGCGGTCATGAGGAAATGCGGGCTATCAGTGTTAATGAAAAATATCACCGCTAAATTCTTGGTTTTTTGATAATTAAAAAGGATTAATGTTTAATCCGATAAGCCCCACCTATTTATTCAAAAGATGGCTAAATTCGATGACTCTCGTCGACAAAAGTAATGTGCTGGATTTCTGATGTGTAAAAAGTTCATTTAATCCGTATTAGAAGACGTTGGTAAAAAATTTAAAAACGAACATTTATATATTT
>CAYHTH010000034.1:0-7547 GCA_964359525.1 uncultured Methanosarcinales archaeon
CTCGTTCCTATCGGAAGAACTTAACAAGGATCCTGATGTTAAACTCAATAATTTTTTGGGCTTAGACGTACCTACGAAATCTTTATATTTGAAGGTAAATTACTTAATAAAATGCAAGAAATGTTGGATAGGCATCAATTCCACATGGACTACTCAGGGGAGTATAAACAACATAACCTAGTTACATTAGGAATTTATCTTCAAGGAAAGCCTGATAGAAAAGGATGGAGAGATTTATTTGCTGAAAATGATGCTGTCCCTATTCCCAAAAATGGACGGGTATTCCCACATTGGGCGCTTCTTGATTTGTATAAATTAATGGCAACCGCACCTGAAATTGAGAGACAAATATTGTATAAAGGAGTTTCTTTATCCGATTTACCTTCCCTTGACGAAACAGTTGATGTTTTAAGTAGATTACAAACTTCTTAAGCCCAAAAAATTACTTTTCGGAACGAAATTTGCCAGAACTCTGTAACTGGGAAAGTATTTAACACCGCGCGGTGTTATATACAATAATTTTTTGTGCCTAGCAGAAACTGAATATTTTCATAAATTAAACAATCAAAAGCCAATTGCAATCTGAGCAAAACAACTATTTCCACTAATCAAATTTTTAGCATAACCTTATAAATACTATTCTATCCTCTCAGTTTAATTTAAAACATGGGATACTTTAAGAGGGAAGGGAGTTCTGGAAGGAGAGATTCAAATAGGTCCGGTTATGGAGGCCCAAGAAGATTCAGCAGTGGCTCAGACAGGCCCGGAAGAAGCAGCTTTGGAAGATCTGACTTTGAAAAACAAATGCATAATGCAATCTGCGACAAATGCGGCGAAAAATGCGAAGTTCCTTTCAGGCCATCAGGAGACAAGCCGGTTTACTGCAGCAATTGTTTTAGAAAAAATGAAAGATTTGAATCAGTGGGCCCTGTTCAAAATAATTCAGAGCTTGAGCGAATAAACGAAAAGCTTGATAAGATATTGGAAATATTAAGGAAGCGATGATTTTTCACAAAAAAATTATTGTAATTCTCTTCTCAGGACTTTATGCGCATGATTTATTTGCTTGAATTTTTCAGTATTTCCATCAGGCATGTCCGGATGATGTTTTTTTGCCAATTCTTTATACTTCGAATCGATATGCTGCAAATCTATAGAATCGGCGTCAACTCCTAAAATCTCCCGCGCTGCCCTGCGCCTGTGCTCAACATCGCGCTCTTCAGAAAATTCGCTGATGAACTCTTCCGGAGTTTTTCGCCCGGCAAGCAATGCATCAACTTCAAGCTCAATTACCTTAAGAACAACATAAAGATTTTCAACATATTTGCGGGCAGATTTATAGCTGTAATGAAGGTAATTTCTATTTAAATACCATGAAGCAGGCGCGCTTTTAAATGCAGCTTTAAGCTCTATTTCCATATCATCTTCACTTAAGCCTATCATACCTAAAGCTGCAATAATTTTATTCTTGTACTGCAGGGCTCTCCTGTCAAAAGAGCCCTTAGCAGCTGCAACAGCAAACTCATGTCCTTTAATTTTTATCGTAGTCATTTTCAAGCACAAAATCTTAATTACCAGAATTTTGCAATAAGATTTAGAATAAAACCTAGTTTATAAACGTTAGCATGATAAATTGGATTTAAACCTCATTTCCTGCTTTTCCCTTTCTCAATCTCTTCCGTAATATGCTCTATATCGTGCATATCCATCAGCTCATGCTGCTCTTTTTTGGGAGAAATATTTTTGTCAATGTATTTCAAAAGCTTCTTTTTATAAATATCCTTGTCTTTTAAATCAGATTTTTGTTTCTGCGGCTTCTGCATTATTTTTTGCTGATGCTGCTCTTCCTCGTGCCTGTGGTATTTTCCTATGACCTCAAAAACCAAGCCTTCGCTTGGCCGTATCGTGATATACCTTTTGAAAAATGAATGCCCCACACCCATCTCTATTAATCTCGCTTCCTTAAGTGTCGGCAATAAAATTAAAGAGACAATCAATCTCAAAATTCCCGATACCAAAAAAACAACCGGAATGCTGGAAATAAAAATCCATGCGGGAATATAATTTATCAAAAATCCGCCGAGAACTGCTCCGATGAACAATGCAATCCCCTCAAAAAATTTATGATAAGAAATGCACCTTATCCTGTTTTCAGGCTGGACTGAATCAAATATAAAGTTTGAAGCGCTTAAATTAAACCCCGCCCAGGCAACTCCGGAAAAAGCGTCCACAATTAGTAAATAATAAAAATTGCCAGAAAACAGCCAGAAGAGTGGAATAAGCGGAGTGAGCAATCCACTTATGTAAAGAACAAATTTAGTTCCTTTCTCATCTATAAGCCTGCCCCAGATGCCCATTGCTATAAAGCTTGCAATCAGCTCAGAAGCTGTGATAATTGTAAATTGAAGATAAGTGAAATTTAAGTCTCTTAGCATGTACAATGTAAAAAAAGGAGCTGCAATATTTGTTGCAAATTTAAACAGAGTGAGATATTTTACAAAATGCCCGTAATTGGTTCTATCCATTCTTTTGACAAAATCAACAATCGAAAATTTTTCTTCATGCTCGAAGTCCGGAGCCGGATTGGCCATAAATATTTTGAAAATTCCTGAAAGAAATCTTCCGATGAAAGCAAAAGAAAATAGTATTGCAAAGCCTAAAAAAATATTTTTTGGAGAAAGATAAGTCAGAATCAGGCCAGCTGAAAGCGCAGAGGCAAAGGATATTACCCCTATGACTTTATTTCTAAGGCCAAAAAATTTGCCCCGCTCATATTTTGGAACTATATCCCCCAGAAGAGAATTGCCGATAGGCAGCATAATTTGAAGAAAAATAGTCTGAACAGCCACATAAACCACCAGCAGATATTTTTGGTTGGGGGTTGCATACGGAATTAAAAGCAAAGGAATCCAAAAAATTGCATGCACAAATGAGCCTATCACAAGGATTTTTTTCCTGTCGCGGAACATCTCTGCAATTTTTGTCGATAAAAGCTGGGCAAATGCGCCTAATAATTGGGGGATATAGCTTAAAGCCGCAATAAGATTTACCGAAGCATTCAATGCAACTGCAAATGGCGTCAGAAAAGAAGCAGTCATTCCGTCCATTACAGCAAAAGCTGCGCCGTCATAAATTGAAAATTTCAGGCTCTTTTTTGTTTCCTTTTCGTCCATACCAATCACCACAGCATTAAGAAAAAGCAAATTTATTTCTAATCTTTTTTAAGTGTTTCCCCGCATTCAGGGCAGTAGCTTTCTTTCGCTCCTATTTCAGCTCCGCATAAAGGGCATTCAAGCATAGAGTTCATATTAATTGTATAACAAAAGAAATATTTAAAGCTTTTGCTGATTGAATTCAAAACGCCATTAGAAAAGTTTAAAAAGATAAGTTTTAAGGAATGAAGTTATAGCAGCATTTTGTTAATATTCAAGTAAAAGAGGCGATATGATGAAAAATAAAATTGTTTTTGTTTCCCTTGGATTGCTATTATTCTTCGGTATTTTTTCTTTTTCGGCTTTTGCCGCAGGCGATTTTGATGTGACTGGGCATGTAGTTTCCCTGCCGGACAAAATGCCAGGAATCATCGCCCAGACAGCGCAGAAAGACAAGGCTGCAATTGTTCTAATCAAATCAATAGTAACCGGGACAGCTGTAATACCCTCTTTTACCGTGGTTCAGGGCGGAGCTGCCGATACAGGAAGCATTGTCGGAACATGGCAAGCTAATATTGAAACTGTGACTTTTACAGCAGACGGAAGATTCAGCGGCAGCAGCCCGCAAAATGGAGCTTTCGGCGGAACTTACACACTGCAGGGAAATATTCTGGTGGCTGTGTATACTTCACCATCAGCAGCGACGGTGCAATTTACTTACACTCTTTCAGTAAACACCCTCACACTCTCACATCCGCAGGTTGGGACTGTAGTTTATACAAGGGTAGGCGCCAATGCGCAAGCAAGCACTAATGTAGTTGCAAATGCAGAAAACTTGGAGATTGTAAGAGACACAGGGACGAGTGCAAAACTTTTAACCCAAGAAGTTATGAACGGAGGAAGCGGAACAGGATTTATAATTTCTCCGGACGGTTATATTGTCACAAATGCGCACGTTGTGCTGGCCCACTTAAACCCGAAAGACATGCTTGTGGAAGCGGTTGCAAACAGCTTTGCAAACGAGTTGTATGCTGAAGCTTCGGCGTATTATAACATACCCCCAGAAGATAAAGAAAAAGTTGTGAAGATACTTCTTAGCAAGTTTATGAGTTATTTTATGGAGAACGGCCAGATTACGGATATTAACACCAATTATTATGTTTTTAACGGCGTGGCTTCTCCCGGCGAGGATTTAAAGGTAAAAAGCTGGCAGGCAGTTGTAAAAAAACAAGGCACAGTTTATGAGAAAATAGGCAGCGAATACAGCTGGGGAAGAGACGTTGCAATTCTCAAAGTTGACAAGACAAATCTTCCGACAGTCGCTTTGGGAGATTCAGGCAAAGTTCAGGTTGGAGACAGCATATTCATCATTGGATATCCGGGCACAAAAGCCGAGGAATATTTCAAGCCGGAATCAGAGCTTGAAGCAACAGTAACTCAGGGCGTTGTCAGCGCAAGAAAAACGCTTAATACAGGAGTCGAAGCAATTCAGACTGATGCTGCAATAAATCATGGAAACAGCGGCGGTCCTGTGTATAACGAGAAAGGAGAGGTAATAGGCATAGCAACTTTTGGGGCTGGTCCCGAAACAGGGATTGAGGCAATAAAATTTATGATGCCGATAAATCTTGCAAAAGAATTCATGAACGAGCTGAATGTGCAGAACAGGCACAGCATCATAGATTCAAAATATTCCGAGGCACTAAATGCTTTCTGGAATAGAGATTGTTATACAGCAATAGCCGACATGAAAGAAGTGCTTACATTGTATCCTGGACACCCTTATGCACAGGAGTATGTTAACGAATGCGAGCGCGCCATAATCTCAAAAGAAGTATCAAAGCCGTTCAACACAACCCTGTGGGCAATTGTGGCTGTAGGTGTTGTTTTGATTGCATCTGGCGCGTTTTTATTCATCAAAAAAGCAGCATTGTTTCAGGGCAAGAAGAAATGAAGAAAGAAAATAAGCAGCCCACAAAAGAAATTGGCGTTTGGGCTGTAACCCGCTGGATATTTACAGGCTTAGCGGGATTGATTTCTGTTTTTTCAGGGGTAGTCACGATTAAAGCAGGACAATTGCTCGTGGGACTTCTTTTTTTAGTTTTTGGTGTTTTCGTTTTTGTTCCGAGAAAATATCTTAGAATCAGCAGGCCGCTAAAAGTAATTATTTTTATATTGGCTTATTTTATCCTTTTAGTAATCAGCGGAATTAATGCCCCAAAACCGGAACAACAGTATGAATATTACAGTTTAGGGCAGCCCTTTAATTTAACATTTGGGAACAATATTTTTTCGATGAAGATAACCAATATCAGCAAGGAAACTCAAATAAGTGTCAATAATGGACAAAATGTTTCTTCATCAGGATTTTATCTTTTTGTCAATGGAGAGGCAACAAATTTAGGAAAAGCCACTTCTGATTTGCAGTTTAAGTCAGAATTAAAGGACAGTGAAGATAATCTGTATACTCTTTTTGCAACAGACACAAGGGTAGGGGAATTTCAGCCCAATTTAGAGAAAAAGTTTTATAATGTTTTTGAAGTTCCGAGACAGGCTGCAGGATTAAAATTTTTTGTT
Source organism: uncultured Methanosarcinales archaeon (assembly GCA_964359525.1). Classification (GTDB taxonomy): domain Archaea; phylum Nanobdellota; class Nanobdellia; order Woesearchaeales; family GW2011-AR4. The sequence goes on from CAYHTH010000034.1 coordinate 5,730, forward strand.
AAGGACAAAACTAAAGTTATAAAAGTTGTAAGCTTAGAATGAAAAAATCAATTATTTTTGGAATTGTATTTCTGATTTTAGGATCTGCTACTGCCTTTGCCAATTCCCCTCCAGAATTAACGGAAGGGCACGCAGAACCGGCTGTAGCTGCACCTGACACCCTTATTGTTTACCGGGTTACTTATACCGATAAAGATGATGATGCTCCGGAGTATGTGAGACTTATTTTTACAGGGATTGCAGCAAAAGAGATGAAGAAGATAAGCGGAAATTATAAAACAGGAGCGGTGTATGAATTCAGCTGGAAGCAAAATGACAGTTTTGACTATCGCTTTGAGGCAAGCGATGGAAAGGGGACTGCTACACTTCCCTGGTATGGCGGCACTCTGGCTCCGGTTAATATAGTTTCTGAAAAATTGAAAAGCAACAAGATTTATTTCTTCTCCAGAGAAAATAATGAACCGCTTTGGAGTTATGATATTGGAGAAAACCAGGTACAAAATGCCGTAATTTCAGATGATGGCAGCCGCATTGCCGTAAAAACAAGTAATTATATTTATTTTTTTTCTAAGGATAGCAATCAGCCTTTATGGAAGTATCAATGCGAGACAGGAGCAGAAGGTCCCTCCGGCGGAAATGGAGGGGTTGATATCTCTGCTGATGGAGAGTATATCGCCGGTGGTTGCCGTGAATCTTTAAATTTCTTTTCAAAAAGTGGAAATTTAGTATGGGCCTATAAAGAAGGTATTGGCATTTATGCTGTTTCTATTTCCGCTGATGGGGGGTATCTTGCTGTAGGAACATCATTCAGTGACGAGCTTATCTTCTTTTCCAGGGAGAGTAATAAGCCACTTTGGAAATACCAGGCAACATCAGATGTCCATGGCCTATCGGTTTCTTCTGATGGCAGCTTAATCGTTGCTGGCTCTCACTCGCCCGAGGAAAAAGCATATCTGTTCTCCAAAGAAAGCAATGTTCCCTTAACCGGGTATAAAACCAGCCCGGATTCTCCCGTCTGGACGGCGGCAATGTCAAGAGATGGAAAATATAGTGTTTATGGATTAGATAGTTCAAATACCTACACTTCAATTTTTCTTTTCTCTAATGATAAGAATACTCCTTTAAAAACATGGGCAACTGATTGGTGGGTTCGTTCTGTAGATATATCTTCTAATGGCAGATACATAGCTGCAGGAAGCGGAGACCATAGCATATATTTAATTGATAGGGATAAAGACGAACCGTTATGGAAATTTGAAGCCGATGAAAGAGTTGGCTCTGTTTCTATCTCGCAAGACGGAAATTATATCGCTGCGGGAAGCAAGGATAAAAATGTATATCTCCTCTCTAAAGAAAGCAAAATTCCTTTATGGGAATATAGGGCAGATTCATGGGTTAGTAGCGTTGCAATCTCTGCCGACGGCGCCTACATCGTGGCTGGAACGGGTGCTGCTCAATATATGTCTGAGGGGCATCATCCAATTTACAATCCAGAAAAACGTCTAGGGGGAGGGGAGGAAAAAGCTAAAGAAAATCCCGAAGGAGAAGCAGCCTGCGGGGACGGCATATGCATTCCTTCTGTTGAAAATTATGAAAATTGCCCACGGGATTGCTGCCCACCAACTGGATGTGTCAATGATTTTGAAAGCAAACAAGAAACAGGTAAAAATTTAAAAGAGGAAAAAGCTAAAGAAAATCCCGAAGAAAACCAATCGAATAATCCAAAAGAAGAAACAAAAGAGGAAAGAGGAATATTTAAGTCTATAATCAATTTTTTCAGGAGTTTGTTTGGAAAATGAAAATATTCGGGAAAACCAT
>CAYHTH010000035.1:0-7544 GCA_964359525.1 uncultured Methanosarcinales archaeon
CTGTTTGCGTGCTTTGCCATGAAAGTTCCGGAGCCGCATTTTGGACAGGACTTGTTCTTGCGAGTAACTTTGTCTCCTGCTTTCTCGTACAGATTCCATCTTCCTTTCTTTGCGCCTTTTGATGCCTTCAGCGCTGCTGCCTTTGCCGGTGCTGCCATTTTTAATTGTTAATATTTTAGTTTTAATCTTTTAATTTTAAAATTTTATTTCTTCTCTTCTGCTGCTTTATCTTTCTTAACTTTTAATTTAGGCTCGATGAACTGCTTTTTCTGCTCGTCGGCATAAACATAAGCGACAACGTCCGCTTTTTTTGCGCCGAAATGATTGTAGATATGCCGTATTACAAGAAGCTTCTCGTCTGATTTCAGGCTTGAAGCGAGAGCCGCTGCAACTTCTGAATAGGATGGAGTCGACTTCTCAAATTCAAGTGTTGCCGAAACCATTGTCCTTGAAAGCAATGGCTCGTCTTTTTTGTTTGTAACATTTATTTGCATGAAAATCACCTTACTTTGATTGCGTACTCTCCTTTTGATTTGATACCGATTTTCTCGGAAACTACTGATTTGCTGGCGTCAATTATATTTAATCTGCCCTGCCAGTTTGTTGAAAACTGGTTAGTTTTGCACATAGGGCATTCAGGGCCTTCAACAAACATCTTGCATCTTTTACATACTTTTTTTTTCATTTTGATTCACCGTGAGCTTAATTTCTAAATTATTTACTGGTTCATTTATTTCTTCTCTTTCTTTTCCTTTGTTTCTTTCTCTTTTCCTTCCTTCTCTTCTTTCTTTGGAGCTTTTGCTTCAGCTTCTTCCTTTATCCAGTCCAATCTTCCAAGACCCTGCTGCCTCATTGTCAGCCCCAATTTTGGATTTAAGACATCTTTGAATGAAACTGCAATAATTCTTGACCTGCAGATGTCTGCAACTTTCAAAACTCGCTTGGTTTCTTTTCCCGTGAGTGTTTTGTCCTTGCTGAAGCTCACGAAATCATCCATTGTCTGCGAAATGTGGATCATGCCGTCAATCGGGCCGATGTTGATGAAAGCTCCGAATTCTGCTATATCTTTGATTTTTCCTACAACAACTTCCTGCATTTCCGGCTTGAAAGTTAAAAGTTCGAACGATACATCGTAGTAAGATGCGCCGTCTCCCGGGATTATAATTCCCTCACCTATGTCTTTCATCCCAGATACATCTATAACAATGCCCAAGTCCTTTGATATAAAACCGCTGTACTTAGTCTTGATTCTCTTTATTACGGCCTCTTCCAACGGCAAATCAAATAGGTTAGGAGGCACTCTGATGTGGTCTTTTAATTCTACCTTATAGAACATTTTTTAACCTTTATTATTAGATGACTTCAACCAGTCAAGGTATCATAGGAGACATGTTTTATTTATAAAGCTTTCTTTCATTCAGAATAAGGTACTTCTTCTTTCTTAAGATTATCAAAGATACTCCTTTTTTTGTTAATTCCCTTTTTAGCTGCATGTCCTGTGTTGCAACAAAATCATCTTCATTTGCATCTTCCAAAATCGATGAGTCTACATCTTTCTTTTTTGATTTTATCACGCTAATATTTTTCAATTTGATTAATTTTAATGCAAATTCTGCCGCTTTTTTATCTTTTCCGCTTGAAGCTGATACGATATTTCTTAATTCATTTATTGACTCTTCAAAAATATGGAGCCTGTAATTAAAATTACATATTCTGTCAAATTCTGAAAAAATATCTACTCGAAACTGCCAGGGTATCATTAAAAAATTTGTATCCAATATTATTTTCTTCATTTTGTTTAAAATTGGTTATTGTGATATAAATATTTCTATTGTAGATTTATCCCTTCAAAATGTTTTTAAAGAAAGTGGAATACTGGCTATTGGATGAAAGGATTAGCCATAACATCAAAAGGAATTGAAGATACTGCAAGCACCGAGATAAAAGAGCTAATAGGGGCTGAGTGCAAAATTGAAGAATCCTGCGTTCTTTTTGATTTTAAAAAGTTTGAGGATCTGTGCTTTCTGTGCTATAAATCGCAGTCTGCAGACAGGATTGTTAATCTGATTGGTGAGTTTAAATTCCATAATTTTCCTAAGGAATTTGAAGAATTTCTTGACAAAGCGGATTTTACAGATTGGATTAAAAAATACAAAAATTTCAAGGTGGAATGCACCAGAATAGGAGAGCATGATTTCAAGAGTGTGGATGCTGAAACTCAATTTGCTAAATTTATCCTTAAGAAATACAAAAATGAAGAGCCAAGATTTAATTTGAAAGAATATGATATAGTATTTTTTATCTATGTAATCAATGATAAATGCTATTTTGGAATTGATTTTGCAGGATTTGAGCTGAACAAAAGGCTGTATAAAATATTTCTTCATCCCGGCTCCCTGAGAGGGACTATCGCTTACGCATTGATAAGGGAAAGCGGCTTTGGGGAAAAAGAAAAAATGCTTGACCCGTTCTCAAGAGACGGTGTTGTAGTTATAGAGTCGGCATTTTATGCAAATGATTTTCCGGTTAACTACTTTAAGAAAGACAAATTCGCTTTTCTGAAATTGGATTTAGGAATTGATTACGAGAAATTTTTTAAAAATTTGGATAAAAAGATTCCAAAAAAACCTAAATGTGAAATTTACAGCTTTGACCATTTGTTCAAGTATGTTGATTTCTCGAAGAAGAATGCAAAAATTGCAGGAGTTGACAAAGAAATTAATTTTTCCAGAACTGAGCTGGAATGGCTTGATATCAAATTCAAGAAAGAAATGGTTGATAGGATAATAACCAATTTACCTAATTCAAAGAATGCAAATCTAGATAAAATTTACCATGAATTCTTTTACCAGGCTGAATATATATTGAAGAAAGAAGGAAGAATTGCCGTTATATCTGTAATACCAAATTTCCTGAAAAATCACGCTGAAAAGCACAATTTCATTGTCGATAAAGAGAAAGATGTGTGGAGCGGAGAGCAAAAATTAAGGTTTATCATTCTCAAAAAGAAAAGTATATAAATCTAATATGGAAGTTAATCTGTATTGGGCCAGATGGAAGAAAAAAAGAGGCGTACGAGCATATTTGAGAAATTGCTGTTGGTTGTAGGCTTTCTAGTGCTGCTTATGGGATATTTCTTCATCAACAGGGTTTTTGCTGCTGAGGGCTTTCAAGTAAGCTGGGGCTTTTTGCAGACAGTGTTCCTGTGGCTTTTGATGGTCATATTCATCATAATGCTTGCGATTGGAGAGGACATAAAAGAAGGAATTTTGTTGCAGCAGCTGGATGAGATTAGAAGCCTGAAAGAAGAAATGATGAAGAGGAAAAAATAGTTCTCAAAAACAGATACCTTTTTAAAGCAATTTTTTATACTTATTCTGGGCAAGGGTTGGTACTTGGCTACGGTTTGATGTGATGAGCTAATGAAAGTTAGCTTTTGCTTGAACTGAGGAAAGTCCGCCCACTACAAAAGGCCACTCACACAAGCGAGCTCTGGAAACAGAGGGCAACCACTCAGAAACGAGACCGCTTCAATTAAGGATGATATTGTGAAGGTTTTGGCGACAAAACTGAGATAACCAATTGACGTTTTTGCAAGAATGGGTGAAACGGTGAGCCCTGGCTGGTGCAAGTCTAATTTAAGACGCTTAGTTTAATGCTAAGACGGGCTATCGCAACCTTTATGTTGCACAAAGGGCCTGACAAAAGGCGGCTTATTCTGACCCTTTGCCTTTTCTTTTAGTCTGAAATAAGAAATATTAATAAATTCGTGGATTAATCTACATTAAAATGGCTGACAACAGGATTTCAATGCCCCAAGGGATGGGAGGCTTGGTAAGGTATTTTGACGAATACAAAAGCAAGATTAAATTCAAGCCCGGGCATATAATTGTTCTTTGCGTTGTTGTCATTGTCATAATGATACTTCTTTACACTTACGGCAACAGGCTGCTTGGAATAGGCTGATAACATGTTTCCAGGAATGAATCCTAGGGATGTGCAGAAAGCCATGAAAAGGCTTGGCATAAGGCAGGAAGAGATCGATGCCGAGATTGTTATAATAAAAACTGCTGATAAGGATATTATTATCAAGAATCCCCAAGTTAGCAGGGTAAACATGGGGGGGCAAGAGACTTTCCAGATTGCAGGAGACATTGAAGAATCTGGAAGAAGCGGGAAAGTCGAAATCAACGATGACGATGTTGCGACTGTTGTTGGCCAGACAAACTGCACAAGAGAAGAAGCGCTTGATGCTCTTGAAGAGAGCAACGGCAATCTTGCTGAAGCAATTTTAAAATTACAAAACAAATAATTCTGAACTAATATGAAAGAATCTTTTGATTTAGCGATACAGGAATTGAAAAGGGTAGACCATTTATTCTGGGTAAGTCTGAAGTACAGCAGAACTGTTGATGTTATTAAACATGTGGTTGACAGGCTGATAAGCTGCATAGGCTATGGTATTGAAGCGATTCTGAAATATGCGCAGGAAAAAAAACTTGTGACAAGCGTTCCTGAAAATGCAGGCTTAAGATGTGAATTGCTTAAGAAAACTTTTCCTGACAATACTTATTTGATTGAAAATATTAATTTTTATCTCAAATTAAGGAAATTAAGCAAAGCCGAATACACCAAAAGAGAAGAGTTCAGGCGGCATGTTACAATGATTGCCACTATTGACAAAGGGGAGGTTGTAGAGGTTAATATTGATACTTTAAAAGAAGATTATGAAAAGACACGGGCTTTTTTGATGTTTGTCAAAAGAATGATTAACGAGGAGAAAGAGGAACAATTGTAATTTTAAAGTATAACAGCTAGATAATAAAAAATAAATCCAAAATTAAATAAATTCCTTAGGGAGGGAATTTCATTTTTGCACTAAATGTTAAACTGATTGCCCTCACTTGCGTGCGAGAATTGTTCGCACGCTCACAATTCAGGTACCCCCATTGAAGTAGAAATAACTTGTGCAAAAATAAAAAGCACATTTACAAAATAAATCATAAATTTAACAAATGCACAATTTAGCCAATAGATTGGAAAAAAGAGGATGGAGCGCAAAAGAGATTCAGAAAGCTGTCGGGATAATTGACACTGCAAAAAAAATAAAGACAGCTGAGTCGAGATTTCTTGAAAAAAGAATTTATTTTGCTCTGCTTCTTCTGATAATCGCTGCGAATTTTGCAATTTCGGTTGCCTTGATTCCTGTATTGATGGCTTTGAGAGGAGCTTACCTTTATTTTATAATTATTGTTTTGGGAATTGTATTCGGATTATTGTTTGAATTGGTTATCAGAAGCATAGAACACCTTGAAAGGAAACATCATCTTGTTTTGGCTTTTTTCATTCCAATGGTTGCCTTGATTAATGCTGTTGCAATATCTCAGATGTCAAACAAATTTGAATCCGTGTTCGGAATAAATAATTTTCATGAGCCTCTTTTTGTCGGATTAATTTATGCTGTTTCTTTTGTATTGCCGTATATTGTTTACAGATTTGTTTTGAAGATTGAGTATTATTCGAAAGAATAAAAGGACCGCGGGCGAGAATTTCTAAAAGCAAGAATTAACTTGCCATTAATCGAACTCGCGCCAAGCGGGTATTGCATTGCTTTAAACAATTCCACAGCCGCTTATTCTACCATTAAACTACCGCAGTCATAGTTGATGAAGTATTTATGATGTTTTAAAAAGTTTGTGGAAATCACTAGGTTATTAAATCTCAACAGGTTAGTTTCTTTCATGAGACAGCCATTATGCCCTTACTTCGGAACATGCGCAGGGTGCGATACGCAGCATCTAGAGTATGAGCTTCAGCTGAAGAATAAAGTCAAGAGCTTAAGCAGCTTTACTAATTTCCAACATGATAAAATTGAAGTGTTTCATGACCAAGAATATCATTACAGGAACAGGATGGATTTTGTTTTTCAGTCCGATAAATTAGGATTAAGGGCCAAAGGCAACAGCATTATAGATGTTAAGATTTGCCCGATTTCAAATGACAGGTTAAATGAGTTTCTTGCAGAAACCAGGGTATTTTTTGATAAAATCAAGTCTTACAACCTGAAGCCAAATACTTTTCTTTATGCTGTCATAAGAACCCCTTCAATGGATTCCAGCGTATCTTTTGTTATAAATGATAATTCTCCGGATAAAACTAAAGCTATAGGGCTTGTAAAGGAATTTTCAAAAAAGAGCAAAGCAGAGAATGTTGTAATTGGATATGCTGCTAATAATGAAATCCTGACTGAAAATTTTATTGTTGCCAAGGGGAAAGAAAACTTAAAAGATAAATTTCTCGGAAAGGTCTTCTTTTTTCATTCCCAGGGATTCTTCCAGAACAATTCTTCAGTTGCAGAGAAGATGATTTCCTATGTCAAAACAAAATTAAGTTCAAAGAAAGGGCATTTGCTTGATTTGTATGGCGGGGTTGGGGTTTTTGGATTAAGCACGAACGAATTGTTTGATAAAGTTACGATTGTTGAATCATTTCCGCTTTCTGTTAAATATGCAGAAGAAAATATCAAGTTTAACAAAATAAAAAATGCAGAGGCAATTTGCATGGATGCCAAAAATATTAATAAATTAAAATTTTCCAGGCCGCTTCATGCGGTTACAGACCCGCCAAGAACTGGAATGGGGAATATTGCACTGCAAAAATTGATTGAGTTAAAGCCTGAGACGATAATTTACGTATCCTGCAATCCACTTAAGTTCAAGAAAGAATTTATTAAATTTAACAGAAATGGATATAAAATCAGTTCAGTTGCACTTTTTGACATGTTTCCACAAACAAACCATATTGAAGCAGTTGTGGAGATGAATTTATAATACTTCATATTCCGCAACCTTTATAAATAGTTATAGTATCCTAGACGTACAACAGAGCCCGAGTTTGTGGAATACAAGCGCGTTTAGGGTTAGCGAATTGAAATTCGTTAATTTTCTAGATTCTCGTGGCTTAAGCTGATTTAAAACAATTAAAAATGGCTGAAGAACAAAAACCGGAACTGAAGTATTTCGTAAGAATTGCAAATACTGATCTGGACGGAAACAAGCAGATTGGAAATTCTCTGATAAAAATAAAAGGAATAAATTTCATGATTTCCAATGCAATCTGCAACGCAGCAGGAATACAGAAAACAAAGAAAACAGGATACCTGTCGGATGATGAGGTTGCGAAGATTGACGATGTGCTGAAAGACCCTTCAAAATTCAAGATTCCATCATGGCTTTACAACAGGAAGAAAGACCCTGAGGACAATACAGACAAACATCTTCTTAGCACAAACTTGTCATTCACGCAGGACAACGACATAAAGATGATGAAGAAAATCAAGTCTTACAAGGGAATAAGGCACTCTTTGGGATTGCCGGTAAGAGGGCAAAGAACAAGATCCAATTTCAGAAGGAACAAAGGAAAAGTGATGGGAGTTAAAAGAAAAAGCTCAGAAGGAAACAAGCCAGCCAAAGCTTAATTTAATGGTGTAAAATGGGAGATCCAAAAAAACAGAAGAAGAAATTTTCAACTCCAAATCATCCGTG
>CAYHTH010000036.1:0-7525 GCA_964359525.1 uncultured Methanosarcinales archaeon
AATTACAGATTTTGCAAATATAGGGTTCTTTTACCATTTTTAATAATTGAATCTTAGCTATAGTTTAATTTTGAAACTTATAAATTTTTAGCTTTATCTTTGGAAAGGGAGTTATTTTGGATTGATTTCCATTCACAAAGATTAATTTAAATTTAGTTTATCATTGATTTGCATTATTTATGCCAAACAGATTATGCAGCCAGCACCATCCAAAGAAACTCTCAACTAGTGCAATCCAGCCCACAATGAATATGAGCCAATTTGCCAATGATACACTATAGTGAGGAGCCCAAGGTCCTAGCCACCAAAAAGCTAAGGCAAACCTTAAAATCCTGTCAATCTTGCCTAAATTTTGTTTCATTTTTTGCACCTCTTCCCAGTTTATAGAGAACTTTGAAAAAGCCATTACTTTCCCATTTTCATTCAAAGTTCTCTAAGAGAATTTTGATAATTTTATGGTTATTCAAAATTCTCTATAATAAATCATTATGCTTTCCATGTTCTCATCAACAGGCTATTACTGACTACAGATACAGATGAAAATGCCATCGCTGCTCCTGCAATTATCGGATTTAATAAAAATCCGAAGAATGGAAACAATAAGCCGGCGGCTATTGGGATACCTGCAGCATTATAGAAAAATGCCCAAAATAAGTTCTGTTTTATCTTCTTTATTGTGTAGGAGCTCAACTTAATAGAGGTTACAACATCCCTCAAATCATTTTTTATAAGAATAATCGAGCCTGTTTCAATGGCTACGTCAGTGCCAGCCCCTATTGCTATGCCTATGTCGGCAGCAGCCAAAGCAGGTGCATCATTTATGCCGTCTCCAACCATCGCAACTATTTTTCCATGCTCCTGCATTTTCTTGATTTCTTTTTCCTTATCCTGCGGAAGCACTTCCGCAACAACACTATCTATTCCAACTTGAGAAGCTATTGCTTTGGCAGTCCTTTCATTATCGCCAGTAATCATTACTACTTCCTTGCCAAGCTTATGCAGTTCTTCAACTGCTTGCTTTGAATTTTCCTTTAAAGTGTCTGCAATTGCAATCAGGCCTGTAATCGACTTATCTATAGCAAGAATTATAGTTGTCTTTCCCTGCTCCTCGAGATGTTTTATTTTCTCTTCTGCGTCATCGCTTATTTCCATATTATGTTCTTGCATCAATTTGTCGTTTCCAATCAAAATGTTGTAGTTTTTGTAATTTGCAGTGATTCCTTTTCCATGGACTGCTTCAAATTTGCTAGCCTCGCTTATGGTTATTTTCCTGTCTTTTGCAAGATTGATGATTGCTTCTGCCAGAGGATGCTCAGAGCTTTTTTCTGCTATGGCTGCAAATTTCAACACGTCATTTTCAACATATTTCTTATCAAGAACAACAATGTCTGTAACTTCAGGTTTTCCTTTTGTCAAGGTTCCTGTTTTATCGAAGACAATAGTTGTAAGCTTATGAGCTGTTTCCAGGGCTTCTGCATTTTTAATCAAAATTCCATGCTCTGCACCCTTGCCTGTGCCAACCATGATTGCCGTAGGTGTAGCTAATCCCAAAGCGCAGGGGCATGCTATAATCAATACTGATATGAAAATTGTAAAAGAGAAAATAAACGGGCTGTACGGAATGGAAAGAAAATTTGGAGCGGCAAAATACCAGAATAAGAATGATAGGATAGCTATCAATATCACAACAGGCACAAAAATGCCTGACACTTTGTCAGCAAGCCTTTGTATTGGAGCTTTTGAGCCCTGAGCATCTTCAACCAGCTTTATTATTTGTGCAAGCATAGTGCCGCTGCCGACTTTTGTTGCCTGCACTTTGAGAGCTCCGCTTTTGTTTATTGTTGCTCCAATAATTTTATCATTTATATTCTTTGACACTGGCATGCTTTCTCCTGTGAGCATTGATTCATCAACATGAGAAGAGCCTGATATTACAATCCCATCTGTCGGAATTTTCTGCCCGGGTTTGACAATAAAAACATCCCCTATCTGCAATTCATCTATTAAAATTTCAACTTCTTTGCCATTTCTTACTACAATAGCAGTCTTTGCCTGCAGTCCTATGAGCTTTTTTATGGCTTCAGACGCCTTTCCTTTTGTAATAGCTTCGAAATATTTTCCAAGCAGTATGAAAGTTATGATTATTGCCGATGTATCATAGTAAACGTTTCCCGGAAATGTTTTTGGAAGAAAGGTTGCAAGTACGCTATAGGTGTAAGCAGCGCCTGTTCCTACTGCAATCAAGGTATCCATATTCGCCGTCTTATTCATCAAACCTATGTAAGTGCCGACGTAAAATCTGTATGCAAGTATCAGTTGAACAGGGCTTGCCAGAAGAAGCAAAACATAATTCTGATAGGGAATAGTTATCTTGAACCACTCTGGGAAGGAAAGAATGAAAATTGGAATGCTTAATATTGCTCCTATCATGACTTCCCACTTTAATCTTCTTATTTCTCTTTCCCTTGCTTCTTTCTCTCGGTCATTGCCTAAGCCGGCCTGCTCAATTGCATCATAACCAGCATTTTTTATCGCTTTTTTTATTGCTTCAACATTCGTTAATTTTGTATCATACTTTATGAAAGCGTTCTGATTCACATATAATTCCTTGGATATCACTCCTTTTACCATATTAAGAGCATCAGTCACAGTTCCAACGCAATGCGGATTGTCCATTCCTATGACTTTAAGCTTTAACTCTGCAACATTTGCAGAAGTGGCTGGTTCAACAACTTTATAGCCCGTTTTATTAATAATTTTTTTCAGTGATCCTTCATCGATTTCATTTTCATCAAATTCAACAGTTGCTTTTTCAGATGCATAATTCACGCTTGCTTTCTTTACGCCTTTGGTTTTTGACAAGGCTTTTTCAATGGTGTTGGCACAGGAAGCACAATGCATTCCGGAAATAGAAATAGTGCATTTTTGCGTTTTTGAATCAGGCTTTGCTTCTGATGCAGGTTTCCCGTCGGCTTTTCCTGTAAATTTTTCATAACAGTTTTTGCTGCAAAAATAGTATTTTTTTCCATTCTTCACTGTGATAAATTTTACTTTTTTCTCGTCAACTTCCATCCCGCACATTGGGTCTTTTGCCATTTTACTTCCACTCAAATATTCTTTCCTGCACATTTGGTATTTCAACAATAGTTATCTTGAATCTAGTTAAGTTTTGCCCAACGTCAAAGACAATAGTGCCAGAATTATGATGGCCCTGCAGTTTTGGTGCAGATATTGGGTTAATTTTCTTGCCATTGAATTCAAGAGTTATTATTTTTGTTAAATCATATTGGCTTAAATCAACTGAATGCGTGTTTATCGCGAAATCCACCTTCAATTGCCCATTCTCAACTCCTTTTGGGATCAGATCAATCTGAGCGCCCCCTGGATCTGTGCTTCCAGAAGTTATCATCTGAAAACCAGAATTTAAATTTTGATCTGCAGCAGGAACTGTTGGATCGTTGTTTATCGGAGGGGTTACGGTTGGATTATTTGTCAAGCTAAAAATTGTGTAAATCACTATTCCAAAAACAACAATTAAAGCTCCATAAACTACGTAGTCACTTTTCATGCTCGCACTTCTGTCCTTTCATTTTGTCTTTTACAAACAAAAATATTCCGGCTAAAGCTATTGCCCCTCCAACAACCCAAAAAAATATTAAAAATTTCTGCAGTGATTGGAAAGGAGTTCCTGCAATTATCAATCCTGAATTGAATATGAGCAGGTTTTTCGATATGCATTTTTTATGGGTGTAAACAAAAATAGCGGTAATGAGGAGCAATACCGCAATTGTCCATAAAGGGACGGCAATCTTCGTGAAAAACAAAAGAGGCATGCCTGTCACAGTTATTCCTATCACTCCCAAAAGCGCAATCAATCCCAGGCACAAGCTGTGGCATACCTGCCATGATCCGAGTATGCTTGCAGCTCCTGATATGCTTCCGGTTGCCCCTACAGCCTTTTCTTTCAAATCTTTAATATTTTTATTTCTCATTTGTTTTTTTCTGATACCTAATTATAGACAATTGCAAATATATAACCAGTTACTGCTGAGATAACAAACCATCCGACAATCCCTACAAATGAGCCCACTAAGGTTATGTTCCTAGTCATCATTCCGTTAAAATCTATGCTATGCTGTAAATTGTTTACAAATGGTCCCGTCATTCCAACGGGAATAATCGCAATAACAATCAGGCATATAACATAAAGAATTACTGACATAATTCCTAATGACAAAGTCACAACATTCGGTTTTAATTTTTCCCATATTAATTTGCCTCAGCAATTGTGGTGGCCGAGCTTGCTGCAATAGTTCCTGACATGAGCCTTCATTAAGCTTGTCAAAGGCTTTATTGTAGTTCGGTTAAGCGTGTAAATGCATTCCTTCCCTTTGTGTTCCCTGAATACAAAGCCGCATCTCTCAAGCCTCGTGAGATTTTTCGATACGGTCGGCTGCTTCATCTTAAGTTTTTTGCATATTTGGGTAACATTAAGCGGCTTATTTGCCAGAAGCATTATAATCTCCAGCCTGATTTGATTAGCCAAAGTTCCAAAAAATATGTTATACGGGTGCTTGAGCTCTGCTTTCATTTTATTTTGCAAAAATTTTTATGATTTCATATGACTTTAATAACATATGACATTGATGGAATATATAACTATATTTAAATATTTCGGTTTTTAGGGTGTCTAACGGCGAGAAACAAGAATAACGCAGATTTATTTATTTATTTTATCAATTCTGCTGGCTTTGAATAACGCAAATTCGCCAATATTAACGAATTTGCGGAATTGAAAATTATCGGACTAAAGTCCGCGGTATTAAACCGATAATTTTCAATAACATGAGTATTCCCAATAAGAACAAAGGAAAGCTCAGCAATTGCCCCATTGTAAAATAACTGAAGATAAATCCTACCTGCTCATCCGGCTGCCTGAAGAATTCCACAATTGTTCTCAATAAGCCGTATAAAGTTACAAAAGTCCAGAACATAAACCCCTTCGGCAGTTTCTTGTCTTTGACGAACCACAAAACAGCAAAAATAAAAAAATTCTTCAGCGACTCATAAATCTGCGAAGGATGCCTGCATCCGCCCGGAAGATTTGCAACATACTGGTTTTTTGAATAATCAATGCACCATGAAGCGCTTGTAATCCTGCCGTACAGTTCCGCATTGATAAAATTCCCGATTCTCCCTAATGCCAAAGCCAACGCAACAGGAATGACTGCAATGTCTGCAATATCATAAAAATTAATTTTTTTCTTCCTGCAAAAAAGATAAGTCGCAATTATTGCCCCAATCAATCCGCCGTGAAAGCTTAAGCCGCCGTGCCATACAGCAATTACTTCAAATGGATTTTTTATATAGAATGATAAATTATAAAACAAAACATAAACAATTCTGGCTCCCAATATAACCCCTATGAGCAGGTATAAAATAAGATCGGCTACATCATCCTGGGTTATATTAAGCGCCCTTCTCTTAGCGAGATAGTAAATCAGGAGATAAGCAATCACAAAACCAAGAGCGTAAAATAAGCCATAGTACCTTATCTGCAGAGGCCCAAGCTGCAAAAGAACCGGATTTATGTTTTGGAAAAACATTTTTAGCTATACTCACTCGCATAATTAATTGAGCAATACATGCTCGTTCGTAATACAAAGAAAACCTTACGGTTTTCGAGTGCTCGAAAATCTTTGATTTTCGACAAGCAAAGAACATTATTCATTGTTCAGTTATTTGTGTTCTTTGCTATAATTAATGCTTATCTTGTGTAATTTTGTAAAACGAAATTCTGTTTATAAAAATCAAAAAGTAAAAAACAATGCTTACTGCCCATTTTGAGGCTTCTCCAAAAACTGAATAAGTTTTTAGATATAACGTGTAGTTAGCTGATGTAGAAACCTGTATAACATATCCAATGCCAAGGAAAATAATCCATAATGCAACAGCAGATATTATCATGACAAGCACCATTTCCCTGTACCTTTTCATCTCAGTAAATGTAATTGCAAATCCTTTTTTTAGGGAAGCTGCTAAAGGATTGCCATGGCAAAACAATGATTGAGAAATATTAACAGCTGCATATAATATTAGAGCGTAAGGGATTGCCATAACAAGAAAAACGTAAGGGGCAAAATCGGGCTTTAAATTTGCCAAAATATAATCAAATACAAGCATTACAGCTAAAAATATTAGTGCAATTGCAAGGTTAAGCACATAAAATTTCCAGAATTCCCTGAACGAAGGCCGTGATTTAGCAAATAATGACTTTATGAATCCAAGCACGCTGAATTTGAAAATAGAATAAACAAAAAGCACGATAAGATAATAAATTGACGATAATACAAACAAAAGCAACAATGGATTAACATTAATATATGGAACAATAGCCTGCGCAGAATAATTAGAAAGTTTTTGCATGGTCAAAAAAGAAACCAAAAACATCAAATCAAACAGAAAAATCATTCCGGATATGCTAAGATTTGATTTAACAATCCTGCAGCTTTGCAGGAACACTGAATCTTTAATAAAGGGTTTCGATTTCATCAATCTGGAACAATCAAACAAACTATTTAAATCTTTCAGTTAATTCTTATAATAATCCTTCAAATCTTTCTCAATCCTGTACACTTTCTTTGCATCTTTAATCATGCCTAAATCAACTTCCTTCATCAAAACAGACTCTTTGTTGTGATTCAATATATCAGTTGTGCCGTAAAATGGCAGTGCAATCTGCGTCTTCCCAAGAAGAAGATTTTTTGAGCCATCATGATTGAAAGTTCCAGCAGCATTCACATAAACAAAAACAGTCTCGCTTTCGATTGCCCTTGCAGAAACCAAAGAGGTGACTTCATCAGGAATTTTATTTTTAAAATATTTGTAATTATAAACATCAGAATATTGTGAGGATTTAGAGCACCAGAAAGACGGGCAAAATACAATTTCAGCTCCTTTCAGCATCAGTTTTCTTGTTATCTCCGGATACAATAAATCCCTGCAAATCTGTATTCCGATATTTCCAATCTTGGTTTTAAAAACTTTTATTTTATCATCGGATTTTAGATATTTCTGCTCATTTTTCGTTAAATGATTTTTCTTGTAATTTCCAATAATTTCTCCTTTATCATCAAATAAGTAGCTAGTATTGTATAAATTATTTCCATCTTTTTCTATTATGCTGCCCATTATGGAATAAATTCCATAACTTTTTGATAATCTAGAAAATAATTTCTTAGAAATTAGTGGAAGTTCCGGATTATATTTTTTCCCGTAAAGACCAGCTATCAGAAACACTTCAGGAAAACATATTATGTCACAATTATTCTTATTTGCTTTTTTGAAGAATTGCTCTACTCTGTTAATATTTTTATTAAAATCATCGTAAATTTGGAATTGCACAGCGCAGATTTTTGTTTTCAGCATATTAAGCTGATTTTTGATTAAGTTTTTAATCTTTTCTTCTTGAAAACCGCAATCTTTAAATACCAGTTATATGATAAAATAACATAAACTATATTTT
>CAYHTH010000037.1:0-1565 GCA_964359525.1 uncultured Methanosarcinales archaeon
TTAACACCACAATGGGCTATACAAGGTTTAGCGACGAGGAAGTTGATAAAATAATCGACATTGCGTTCGAAAAACCAATTGAACAATTGCAAATTCCAAGGAACCCTGGCAATCCATTTAATGCTCACATGCCAAATGATAATCTTTCTCCAAAAGAAGAATTACAGCGAATGTTAATTCGAAATCAGATTACTAGGGAGGAATATCTGGAAAAATTAAGTTTGCTAGACTCCCCAGAGATTAAAAAGGTAATTGAGATTAGAAATAATTAATTCTCAACAGTACTTTAATTAGGATATTTTTCTTTTTTGTCGGACTTTCTTCCTCTTTTCCGAACCACCTTATATTAACTTGAACTCCTTTCTTTCTGCCATAAAAACACGGAGGTTGATATCTATGGAAGAACTAACGCCGACAAAGATTGAGCAGCTGAACAAGATGCCGATTGTTGAATCAACAGTTGGCAAGAGCGATGATGGAAAGTGGATAATCCACAGGACAACAATAACCTCAATCAAGCCCATCAAGTACTACCAGAAGATACTTGAACAGGCACAGGCCTGAGTGCAGGTGCATTGAAATGGATCTCTACGAGATACAGGAAACCATAAGGAAGCGTATCACCATCATCAAGAAAACAATTGTCAAGCCATTGAATTTTGACGTGGTGATAAAAGTCCCAAAGAAGAATGGGCAAAAAAATCAAGAAAGAGCAGAACAGGAAAGGGAAAATCAGATATAAAAAACAGGAGGTTAAAATGAACAAGAACACAAACCATGCATGCATTAGGGCGCTGAGCTTTTGTGTGCTGATAATTATGTCCGTGCTTAATTTTGCTGGGGCAGTCCATGCTCAGGCAAGCCTTGACACGACAATTAGCGCGGAAGACAAGGCAAAGTTTGATGAGATTCTCACGCCGGTTGAGAAGATTTACAATTTCATCAAATACGCTGCTTCACTTGTTGCCGTCATAGCACTGCTCTTTGCCGGAATCAGCTACATGTTTTCTGGCAATGACATCAGAAAGCGAGACACAGCAAAAAACATGGCTACATACGTTGTGATAGGCCTTGTAGTCATCTGGGCAGCTCCGTTTGTCGTGAACCTGCTTATAGCATGAAATGGACAGCAATAATAGTGCTAGTGTTAGCTATGCAAACCGCAAATGCAGTCACTTGCAATCAGGTGTCAAGTAAAGATATTGATTCGTGCAATGCAATATTGCAGAGCAGCCTGGCAGCAGCAGAAAAAGAAGCGTTGATATCCAGCCTGATATATCCTGCATCGGCATATGCAAACCACAGCTTTGTTTACGACTGGAATACTAATATTCAGTTTACAGCACCCCCTGATGGCATGAAAACCCAGGACAGCGGCAGCATCAAAGACGCTTGGATGAAGATTATTTCTGTCATGCCATCTGTAATTTCAAAAGACAAATTGCTAACCTCTGGGATAGGCACAATCCAGACTGCCTACAATTACAGGGTCGAAATGCCTTCTGGAACTGAAAACGGAGACTGCATGACAGAATACAATCTCAGAAGCAACAATCCAGCTCTTA
>CAYHTH010000037.1:1665-7434 GCA_964359525.1 uncultured Methanosarcinales archaeon
TTGAAGACATAAAAAAGGCATATCAGCATTGGCCGGTGATTAAGCCGAAAATCAGAGCTGTGGATAACTATCTTAACACATATGTCGGAATCCTGAACATCACTGACTTTGACGCTGTCCAACTGGTCTTTGAAAATTCCTCATTAAGCCAATTCAATTATAATTATGAAGTTATTACCATCTTATCTCCTTATAATGTCCTTACACTCAAAGCCAGCAACTTTACCAGACACATAGCAGATAACTTGAATTACCAACAGGCAGGCAACAGCTACAAATTTTATGTTTCAAATCCGAAAGGCTGCAAAATCATTTTCTACAGCCATTTCAGCAACTGGGAGCAGATATGCAATTTAAAATTTGAATTTCCTGAACTTTCAATAGAGACGGACAAGCTTCAATACAATGAAAAAGAGCCCATAAACGTTTTGCTTGAGCCCAAGAATACTTTGATGAAAGTCAAATACGGCAACGAGGAGAAATCATCTCAAAATCAAGTTCAGTTTGAAGCAAAGAAAAACTACAACAAGATAACAGTTCAGTTGAATGACCGGGAGATCCAAAAAGTAATCCATGTCAAGGATGATAAGACATGGGGCTTTGCTTTGAATTTGGGCGTATTTTCCAGCGTGCTTTATGGCATTTATTTAGCGTTGAAAAAATACTGGGGTGTGCTATTGTGAAGAAAGCAATATTTTTCATCATGGCTATACTATTTCTGCCTATTGTGCATGCCGCAGAAGAGGATTGCGGGCTGACCAATCTTGCAACATGCATACCTCAAAAGTTTTTTGAATTCATTCTGACTATAATAAATGCTCCCCTGCAGCCCTTTCTGACACTTACAAAAAATCTTCTTTCAGAGCCGGTCAACATAGAAGTCTTCATTTCATTATGGGCCATAATAATCTACATTCTTTCAATATTCTATGGCCTATTTTTGATTTTCGCAGGATTTAATTTCATGATTTCAGGGTATTCAGCAGAAAAAAGAGAAAGGGCAAAAGAATGGCTGAGGAATATCATCCTAATGATGCTCTTTGTCCAGGCCTCTTACTACCTCTATTCAATCCTAATTGAGCTATCTTCATCAATGACAGCCGGAATACTGGATATGATTGACCAAAAATTCTTTCTGTTAACTGTTGATAATTTGACAAACTTCGGACTGCAGATTATTTTAGCAATTCCATATTTATTAACACTCCTTCTGACTGTAATACTTCTTTCATTGAGATATTTGTTGGTTTCAACCGGGGTAATATTTTTCCCGATTGGGCTGTTTTTTTATTTCATCCCGCCTTTGCAAAGTTATGGCAAGCTGGTCATCAATGTGCTTCTTATCGTTATGTTTCTTCCATTCATTCAATCCCTGATGCTTTTGGCTGCATCAAAAGTCATCGAACTTCCAACATTTCAGGATTATAAGATTGTGATAATGGTTTCAGCGTTTTTCTTGATAAACCTTTCAATGGTATTGCTGATGTTTTTTGCAATAGCCAAAGCAGCAATGGGTGTAATCAAATCTGATGCAGGCAAGACAGTTGCCCTTTTGGCAAAATAGGTGAGCAAAATGCCGTATGAAATCCCCCAACAACTGCAATATGAAGAGAAAATAGTTTTTGGACTTACATTCAAGCAATTGATTTACGCTTTGATTTTCGGGCTGCCTGCAATAATAATATTCATGAAAACGCATTTCAGCATTTATCTGAAAGTAATTCTTGGAGCGCCTTTAATCGGCCTTGCCTGCCTATTCATGTTCTTCAATTTTTTATCATATATCAGAAATACGGCATCTTGGTTTAAATTTCGCGAGGTGTCAATCAACGATCCAAAAATGATTCAGTTTATTGGAATCGAAAAAATAAAGGACGGCAATGTATATGTTAACCAAACTAAAAAATCTCATTAAACCCGGGGAAAATAATGAAGCTCACCTGAGGAAATTGGCTATTCTGCAAGTTGTTCCAATCAATTTCACCATCAGGAATGAGCAGGAAAAGCAAGGCATAAATTCCGGATTCCAGAAATTCCTGAATGCGCTTGATTTCCCGATTCAGATTGTAATAGGGACCAATTACATCAATCTTGACAGCTATATCAATGGTCTGGAGCTAAGAGTCGAAGAATTGGCTGCAAAGACCAAGAAGCCTATTTTCAACCAGCATTTTGAAAGCTATAAAGAGCATCTGATGAACACAATCCAAAGCAATTCCGTTCTTGACAGGAGCTTTTTCATTGTGATTCCTGAAAAAATAGAAATAGGGTTGGATGTGCAGATTGGGGTTGTTGAGCAGCAGCTAAAATCATTAAACCTCATATTCAAAAGGCTGAATGATGAAGAGCTTCTGCAAGTCATTGCAAGTTTTTTCAATGATATTCTTTCTGAATCAGACAGGCCCAAAACAGCACCAAATGGCATGGGCAAGGAACACTATTTGCATTACATAATTGCTCCAAGGCTCATAAAGCAGTTTCCTGACAAAATCATAGTAGATAACAGGGAATGCAGAGTCATTTACGCTGATGGCTACCCAAGATCTGTTGAAATCGGCTTTCTTGACAAGATAATAACTCTGAATGGAATTTTTGATATTTCAATTTTCATAGAGCCAGTCTCAATTGAAACTATGATGATAATGCTGAATAAGGAATTGCAGAAGCAAAGGGCAGACTTGTTTGCCGCAGAGCTTAAATCGTCCATAAACCCGACTTTAGAGATACAATATCAAGATACAAGGGCAGTGCTTGAAAATCTGCAAAAAGGCAACGAAAAGCTGTTTTATGTGTCATTATACATCAACTGCAAAGGCAAAACCCCTGAAGAGCTTGACCTGATAACCAAAAAGGTCGAGGCAGAGCTTAATGCAATGATGATAGTGCCCAGCAGGGCTATCTTTAGGATGAAATCTGGTCTGAAATCAACTATTCCATTGGCAGAGAACGAGCTGGGCATCAGGAGAAACATCACGACAAAGGCCCTGGCTGCATTCTTTCCCTTCACGTCCCAATTCCTGCAGTTAAATCCTAGTGGTGTTTGGATAGGTGTCAATAAAAACAACGTTCCGATAATCAAGGATATTTTTCAATTAAGCAATGGAAATGGAGTGTGCATGGGATGCAGCGGCTCAGGAAAATCCTACATATCGAAGCTGTTTATAATCAGGCAATTGCTTAATTCAGTCAAAGTGATGATAATAGATCCCCAGTCTGAATACATTAAGCTTATTCAGTCATTCCAAGGACAAATTGTCAATTTCTCAAGAAATTCCAAGACAGTCATCAATCCGCTTGACTTATTGGGGCACGACTATGCCGAAAAAAGGCTTTCATTAATGGACTTGTTTCCCATAATGTTGGGCAACGTTTCCGAAATCCAGAAGGCAGTCCTTGACAAGGCTTTAACATTAGCCTATGAGAGAAAAGGAATAACAAATGACCCAAAAACCTGGAAAAGAGAGCCGCCAATCCTTGAAGACCTGCTTAGAGAGTTGGAAAGGATGTCCAAAACAGCTACCATAATTGAAAAAGAAACATACAGGTCATTAATCAACAGATTATCAATGTTCGTGGACGGTGTTTTTTCGTTCTTCAACAAGCAGACAAACCTGAATTTTGACAACCAGCTTGTCGGTTTTATCATTGGAGACATGCCCAGGCAGGCCAAACCTGTCAACATGTTCCTGATACTTGATTTTGTCTACATGAAGATGCGAAAGGATATTGAAAGGAAACTGTTGGTGATAGATGAAGCATGGTCATTATTGAGCAGGGCAGAAGATTCGCAATACATATTTGAAATAGTCAAGACATCAAGAAAATTCAATCTTGGATTGTTGTTGATTACGCAGGATGTCGGAGACCTTCTTAACAGCAGGGCATCCAACGCAATACTCCAAAATTCTTCCTACAAATTGCTTATGAGGCAGGAAGCGGCGGTCATGGAGCATTTAGTAAAAACATTCAATCTAAGCGAATCAGAGAAAGAGAAATTGCTGACAGCAAATGTTGGCGAAGGAATACTCTTAATGGAGAATGAGCATACCGAAATAAGAAGCATAGCATCAAAAGAGGAGCACCTTTTAATCACAACAAATCCGAATGAACTCTTAAAGATTGATGAGCCAGAATCCGAACAAGCGAAAGAAGAGAAAGTTACAATTAAAGTTGATGAGGGCAAAGGATTCTATGCAAAAAGAAATCTAAGCGAAGATGAAATCCAATTTCTGTTAAAGAAAGGTTATGTCTTTAGCCCTCACGTTCCCTTAGGCGGCGGGAGACAGGAATATTATCTTCTCAAACCATCCACAAGGGAGAGCAATGGGCATTATTTTCTTGTGAAAGCATTAGAAGAGTACATACTGCAATTTACCAAAAATGTCAGATTGTATGAAACAAACAGGCCTGATGTTGTATTTGTTGGTGGAAGGAAGAAGATTGCAATAGAGGTTGAAACCGGAGTGCTGCTAAAAGACAAAAATAGACTTGATGAAAAAATAAAGGCCCTGAATAAGTACTACGATGAATGGTTCTTTGTTGTTGTCCATTCAGATTTGGCTTACAGCTATTGCAAACTGGGAAAAACATTCACAAGGAAGAATGTTTGCAAGCAGATTAGAAGATATTTCAAAAAATGAGTCACGACGAGAGTTTTTGGAGCCTAATTTTTAGGGTCTTAAAGATTTTTGTCGTCGAATGGCATTTGAATGAATGGTGGTTTTGGAGCCTAAAACCATTCGCATAATAGATACCTCATAGTATCCCTCTTTAGGCTCTGAAATTACAGAAGATGGTTTTTAATATGACAAAAGCAAAAGTAAAGTCATGGCAAAACTCAAAAGCAGATTTATCGGACTTATGCTTGCATTATTTTCAGGGCCACTCAGCTTCCTGTATGTTGGTAAATGGAAAAAAACCTTGCTGCTTTTTGCACTGCTGCTTATTCCGTTTGTAAATCTGATTGTTTACCTTTATTGCATTTTTGCAATCATTCCGGATGTCAAGCAGCGCAACCGAGATGTGCAGGGAATGGCAAGGTTCGGCTTCGTCGTGTGCAGCTGCCAAAACTACAACAGGCCCGGACTCAAATTTTGCTCCAGCTGCGGAACAAAATTGGTCAAGCCATGCAACAACTGCAATAATTTAATCGGAAAAAATGAGAAATACTGCAGCCATTGCGGGAATGCTTTCGGTATAATCACAAAGCGAAAGCTTGAATTGAGAAAACTGCTGGCAATGACTTAAAATCAATTATTTCCTTGCTAAACAATATTTGATACTTTTGTTGGGTGTGGTGCATCAAAATGAGCAAACAAGCAGAATTGCTGAAATCAATGGAGAAAGACTTCGGAATAACAAGGCAAATATTCCTTAATATAAAGACAGGATGGTATGACAACAGCAAAGGAAAATCAAACTTGGTTTTTGCCAAGCATCTGACACAAGAGCAGATACAGGGAAGGTACAGATTAAATCTCAATGACAGCACGCTTGCAATACAGGAATTCTTCTTTGACGCGGAATGGAGTTCTTATACTGAAGATGGAAAAGAGATTAAGGTTGTGACAAAGACAATAACAGACCAATACTTTCCCAAGCTCAAAAGGGCGACCAAAAGGCTGATTTTTCCGGTAATGAAATACATTCCTAAAAGATTCATCTACATCAGGGCTTCAGGAACCGGGCTTCATCTGGTTTTCTTTCTCAGAGGCCTGCAAAGCATGTCAGAATGGGAACTCATAACCAGATTCTTTATATTAAAGTCCA
>CAYHTH010000038.1:0-7408 GCA_964359525.1 uncultured Methanosarcinales archaeon
GCTTTCCTGATAAAACCCTCTTTTTTTCCCTCGAACTCTTTTGATTTTACGTCAACTTCCTTTTTAGTCAGTTTTCTCTCTACAAGATACGGCTTTGTGAGCTTGTATTCAACGCTGATAATCCCTTCGTCCTCGAGAAAATCTACCCATTCCTGTATGACGGTGGTGCTTACTCCTAGCTCTTTTGCAGAGTCAGCTAGCGCAATTCTTCCTCTTTCTTTCACAAGCTTGACGAGCTTGTCTACTCCAGTCTCTATTATACTTTCTCCTATTCCCATGCTGCTAATTTTTTCTTTTTCCCTGTTTAAAAATGTTATGTTTTATATTGTTAGATTCGTAACCTGGTAAATGGCAAGATGGCCTGAGTCTATTTTGAACCACTCGGGAGTTTTGTTAATCCTGTAATTTACTGTGCTGCCAGTGCCAAAATAAATGTGATCAACAACGCTTCGGTCTTTCAGCGGAATGTTCTGCTGCTGGAATTTGTCGAGATTGACAAGGCTTTCTATTCCATTGCTTGAGTTTCCTAAATTGCCCTGCAGGCGCATGAGGAAGCTCGGAGAGTCATTATGCGCTATGTAATAAGAGTAATTGGTGTGGAGCATGAGATTTGTTACATCACCATTTACTGTAAATGAAGTAATGTTGGTTTGTATGATTGAGTTTGTAACCCTTCCATTGCTGTTTACAATGTATACCGGGTCCTCAAATCCGATAATGTTTATTTTTGTGGCCAGATACCTGTTTCTTATCCAGTAGCTTGTATTTTTTTTGTCCCTTACATCCATGCTGACGTTCAATCCGACATCTACACTCCATGGATCGCTTTGATTAAGCTGGACGTCAATGACTGTAAAATTAAATTTTATATCAATTTTGTCAGCTTCTGCAGAAATTTTGTTTGCCCAGTCTGTGAATGTAGTGCCCTGCATCAAGCTTAATGGCTGCTGCTCTATCGTTCCATTGAGGAAAGATTCTCTGAACCTTGCATTGACATCATCAATGTAGGTGCCGTTTGTTGTTATAAACTGGTTGAGGCTTAACATTGTCCTGAAGCCTGCGATATAAATTCCATTGTTAAGGTCGTTCTCTATATTTTTTATGAAAAAATTTACAGTTTGTATTCTTGTCTCTATTGATTCCATTTTATCCACGAGCCTGTAAGTGTTATATGCGCTGTAAGTTACAAAAATTACTATGGTCAATGCAATTGCCGCCGAAATATAAAACACAGATTTCTTTTTCATTCCCACACCCTTATCTCGATTATCGCAGGTCCCCACAGCGAAGGTACTTTTGAAACAGTCAGCGTATTGATATTCAAGCTGTTCTCGTCAATGTTTACTTCAAGTTTGCCGTTCTTGTCCATATCGAGATTATTGAATAATTGAAAGACCGCATTGTCAAGCGCATCGTTTGAGTCATATATTTTGGCTGAAAAACTGCAAATATCAGCTCCAATGTAATCGGCAGGGACTTTTACTGTGGAAGAAGTGCCGTCTTCGAAACTTAATGTCCATGAACATCCGTCTGATTTTGATCCAACGCTGCTGTAATCTGTAAATCCGTTCAGCAACAAGGTATAGATGACTTTGTCGTCGCTTGAGCCGTTTGTAGAGTATGAAGAGTTTGTACCGGTGCTTATGGTGATTGAGTTATTGCCATTAATTAAATTACCCTCAGGAATATTGACTGTGAATGGGTCACCAAGGCTCAAATAATTTGTGCCGTAAGTGCTGAGCTGGTAAATTGTGTTGCCATTGACAACAAGATTGTCTGTCCATTTGCTTCCCGAATAGGAGGTTACTTTTGCGCCGGAAACGGATGTGTTTGGGTAAATGTAAAGATAGCCATTTGAGATATTATTTCCGAAACGATTTGTTTCGAATCCGAGCGGCAATTTGTTGAACTGTACATCCGGAATTGTGTAATTGAATTCTATGAAAGAATTTGGGAATAATTTTGTCCTCAGTGAACCACTAGTGTTGATTGTCTGGTCGGAGAATGTTGCATTTAAAATCTGCTGGGCAACTGTGCTGTAGATATTCGAAAGCTGCGAAGCGTTTCCGCTTGAATAATAAGACCCTTTTCCGCAGTTTGCAATGCTCATTAAAGTCTGGTTTGCTGAGGAGCAGGTGCTTACAGGCCCGAATCCTATTGAAAACACTGTTGCATTTGTTGTGTTGTACGCCCTGCACGCATCATTTATGGAATCATTTGCAGCCCTGTCGCTTATCCAGTCGCCGCATTGCTGCTTAAGGCATCCGCCTCCTGCGCAGAATGAATTGTCATTGCATGTTTTCGCAATGCACCCTGAAGTTGAATACTCATTTGTAGGGCTGCACTGAACGTTTGCAAGACCATCCGTCATTACAACAACGAATTTTTGACGTGAAGAATTGCTTAAATTTTGAAGCATGATCCTTGCCTGCCTTATGGAGCCGCAGATTCCTGTTGCCCCATTGGGTGTGTAGGTGCTTATCTCATTTTTTAGTGTAACATTGCTGTTAGTGAGATTTTTTATTGATACTATTGTTGTGCTTGTGGCTGTCGGAATTGTATTGGGCAGGCCGCTGTAAGAAACCAATCCAACCCTGTTTGTCGTGTTTCCCTGCGATGAGTTTAAGATAATGTCAACAAACTGATTGTCAAGGCATTTTGCGAGGCTTATTCTTTTTGTGCTTGGGTTAAACAACAGTGGATCATTGCAGTTTCTGCTTGTGCCTGTGCTGCTGCTGTCCAGGCGCCAGTCCATGCTTCCGGAGACGTCCGTTATCAAAACAACATCAGCATTTCCTTTTTTCAAAAATGATATATCTGTCAGCCCCAATCTCAGCGGCAAAGTTTTTTGAACTATTGAGCTGTAGTCGAGAAGTCCCGCCAAAGTTGAGTTGCTGACTGTGAAATTTTTTGTTGTCCCGTTTGTTGTGCCCTGATAAACTGTTGTATTTCCAATATTAAGATATGCCGTATAATCGCTTGAATAATTTAAAAATATTTTCATGCTGTTTAAAGTATTTGGAATGTAGATTGACGAATACAGATTAATCGTTCCGTCAATTCCCGGGAATAAATACTTGTCATAGCCCGGAACCTGAGTGTCATTGTAAGATGAAGTTGTGTATGTTACTTTCAAAAAGCCTCCTGCAATATAATTATTTCCGGACGTGAAATTTATGTTTATAGTGTTTTCCCCTGCCCTGAAGTTTGAGAGATAAGCATTGCTTAAATTCCATTTGTCTGCAAGCATATTTCCTCCGCCGCTGGAGCCCTTTGTGTAGCTTCCCGAGAAAACATTGTTGATGTAGAGATTGAAATTTCCTCCGCCATCAACTTCAATGTAAGAGCTGTTGAAAGATAGGATGTCATTCGGCAGAATTAATTTTTTTGTCAGATTTCCATCGCCCTCATATCCGCCAAAATAAGCATAAGCGCCTGTTTTTTTGCTTTTTATACCGCTAAGCAAAACTCTTGCAGTGTAGCCCTTTGTGGGCTTTGCCTTTGCTATGCCGCTGATTATTTTTCTTGTTGAAACAAGAGACTTTGTTACAGGAATATTTCTTGAATAAATTTCTTCTCCATCAACCAAGACACTGAAGCCGTAATTTTTTGGTATGATATCCTCAGTCAGGTTTTTTGTAAAATTTTTTGCAATGTCAATATTATCATTCGCCCAGAAATCTCCGATTTGCTCGATGAGGGTATTACTTGTATCTGTTATTAATCCCGATGCTATAAGATTTTTTACATATTCATTGTTGACGCCATTGACAGTCATTGCCGAGAAAACATTTACAATGTCTTTAGAGGCGTAATTTACATTCGTAGTCTGCTGCTCAGAGTAATAAAATTTTGAGATAAGGACTATTGATATTATTATTATTCCGGACGCCAGCAGTGCGTCAATTGTGAAAAACACTCCTTTTTTCATTTAATTTTTGAAATTAATTTTTTATTCAATAAAGCTTATTTTTTAATTTTTTCATTGTTGAATATTTTCATTATTTTATTGAAAATTGTCGGTATAATACCTTGGACTTTAGTCCGACAATCAGCGAAAATCCGATATTCGAATTTGCGTTATTTGTGATTTACGTTTTATTAATTTTTTTTCTGTTAAATTAAAAATCCTAATTTATTGCCATACATAAACAACCATCTTGATTATTTTTGAATTGTAAGTTAAGTAACGTTCAGTCTTTACAATGTCTTTTGCGTTTATTCCGGTCATGTTTACAGAAGTGCAAGTTCCTTCTGTTGCGGACTGGGCAGCATTCTGCACAACCTCCACAAAGTTTCCATTGAAATTTGAAACGTCAAAATCGCTGAAGAAGTAAACAGTGCCGTTGCCGTACTGCCATTTTGCAATTGCATTGTCGCCAGTTTGGTTGAATGTGGCTATTCTTACGACATTTTTTGCTTCCGAGTTATTCTGGATATAGTAATACTGCGCGAATGTCATTGAATCGCCTACATTTAAGGAAAGCGCTGCGTCTGTGTTGTTTACTATTGCAGTCCGCTGGCTTTGAGATTGGCCGCTTTTCTTGCTGAAAGTTGAGCCTACTAAATCCCTATCTTGTTCAGTTGTCATCTCGCCACTAAGCATGAACAAGTTTCCGCTTGATGTAAAATTATTTAATTCATCTTTGAAACTGTTGTGATTGGGTGTTGACATCAGCGGCTGTTCCATGACGAGGAAACTGTATTTACTTATATTTGCAATTAATGAGTCTACATCATTTTGATTTTGTGGATTGTCACTAAAATATATATCCGCTTTGAATGTATTGTTCATGAAATTGAGCATGAAAGAATCTGAAGGGTCTTGGTAATAATAAGCGCTTTTTGTATTGTAAGTCAGATTGATAAATGGATAGCCTGAACCGCAGACTCCGTTAATATTCAAAACTTCCCCATTGCCGTTCACAAAATAAACAAGGTAATCATAAGAAGTTGCGAATTTTTTTTTGCCGGAAGCGTAATTCAATTGATTCAGTCTCTTTAATTTTGTTGCATTTACTTTTTGATCGTCAGCTATTCCTATCCTTATTGCAGTTAAATTGCTCCAGTCGTCAGGATAGCCTTCAAGAGCCAGCGACGATGAAATTGATTTTGCATCTTTTATTATCAAGTCAAGGCTTCCTTTGTCTTCATTCTGGAAATTGTTTGTGTAGTTAAAGTAGACAACTAATGTGAAAGTGAACAGCAGCAGCCCTATAGCAAAGTCCATGAACCATGCCTGCGATTTAAGGGATTTAATTGATATAAATAACACCCCCGGTTTTGTTGATTCTGTTCGAGCCTTTTGTCACGTTGCCTATTGAATTTGGAATTGAAACGGTGTAGATGCTGTTTTTGGATTCCACCGTTATTGTGTGATTTAAGATTGTTAATGTGTAATTAATGTTATCCAGCTGATCAGGAATTGTAAAAGTTCTTACATAACCGTCTTCAACACTTGCAGCGATGAGAACTTCTTTTTGCAGTTTTATTGCAATGTCCTTTACGGAATCGCTTTCTTTCTGCATCCTGAAATCTTTTAATTGGTCAAGGGCTGCAATTTCAAATGCTATCGCTACCAGAAAAGCCATTCCCACCAATATAAAAAATTCGACACTTACCTGTGCCTTAGAACCCATGCCGCACCTCTTTTTTTGTATTTGATTTATTTTAAATAAAAACATTTATTGTAATCTGTTATATTAAGTTGTAATCTTCTTTTTTGAATATTAATTACTAAACTTTTTTTCAGGGGAACATTGAAGTTGCCTCCAATGTGCTACAGATAGTTCCCACACCTTATCGCTGAGTTTCTTTTATCGAGCACGATTTTGTTAAACGGTTTGGGGTGGGTGGAGGGCGGATAGACCACATCAAGTGCAACTGCAAATTCCCTCCCTGACTATTTTTATAAAATCAAAAAATATTCTTTCAATTTTCAATTCGATGTTATCTGAACAAAACCATCATCAGCTTTGATCGTGAGCACGTGGATTCCCTGAGATGTTGGAAGAGTTCCGGTTATATTGACTGCAGACACCTGCACAATGTCTGTAACTCCGGCCTGCGTCTTTACTTTTATCACAACTTCCCTGTTTGATAGGTTTGTTGATTGAATCCTATCGGGGAAATTAAACTTTAAAGTTGTTTGCGAAGGCTTTCCAAGATAATAAACGGATTCTGACGCATCAACAACTTTTCTTGCAATCTGCATGGACTGGCTTATCGCAACAGAATCTGTTGTATCAGCGGAGTAAGTGTAGTATATCAGCAGCAAAGGGACTGCCATTAGCGTTGCGAATCCCATTACAAGCAGATACTCGACGCTGACCTGCGATTTCAGAAACATTTTACTTCGTTATTTTTTCTTGGCATTTTTCTTTTTTCTTTGAACCGGTTTTTTTGCTTTAACATTTTCTTTGTTTTTGATTTCTTCCTGCTTTGGTTCGGCAGCCTGGGCTGGTGCCGGAACAGCGGCTTTCTGCTCAGACTTCATAATCTGGCTTATCTTTTTTCCCACGTCCTTGAATCCGAACTCCTCGCTGATTTTTTGGGTTCTGAATGAAGTTATGATAAATGCAATGTAAGCGAATATAATGAAGATGTATTCCGGATAAGAGAGGTATGTGGTCTGGCCGTCAAAAGTTCCGCCTACCTGGTAAATGTCCCTTAAAGTCTGCCATACAGAGAAAGTCACGATGAATGCAAGGCAAATTGCAAAATTGTCCATGAATCTTCTTATGGAACCGTCAGTTAATTTATTCCTCGCCCTTGAAATAAGCAAAAGCGAACCAATCCCAAAAATTACTGTTGTAATTCCTACTGCAGCTATATAAACCATTAACTTTCACCTCCTGTGTCCACCCTGAAATCAGAGAATTGCGTAAGCTCGTCAAGAAGAGACTGCTCAGTTTCCTTTTCCAGAGTTATGATAATTCCTTTTATTTTCCATTCCCTTATTTTTCCCGCAAGAAAATGTATGAACCTCGCAACCGTAGCCTGCTTGTTGAATATGGACAAAGTATTTATTGAATCGAAAATCAGGAATTTATCGTCTGTCTGCAGGGCATTTATTGCCTGGTCCATGGCAACCGAAATGTCGCTTAATTTTTCCGGGCTGCCGATTGCCAGGCAATTTTCTATTTTTTTTGCGCCTCCCGGGCGTGAAGTAGCGTCAATGAATATCATAATTCTCGGGTCGATATTATTGTTCTGCAGATTTCTCTGAATCACTTCAAAGGGCTTGTTAAGCGTGACATAAACTCCGGGCACGTGCTGCTCATTTATAAGAAATCTTAATGTGTCAATTGTGGTTTCATTATAATTCTTTGCATCCACTGTCAACAGAAGTAGGTAATCCTTCAGGCTGCTTACCTCTTTTCTAAAAGTCTCTTTTGTCTCCAGCATC
>CAYHTH010000039.1:0-7245 GCA_964359525.1 uncultured Methanosarcinales archaeon
AATCCTTCCTGCTTGTCTTTGTCTTTTCCGAAAACTCCTTCAACTCTGTCTTTGGTTAACTGCAAAACCTGCTTAAGATAAGGCGGAAGATTGTATTTATCCGACAATGAAATTGCAGGCTCAAGATATTTTATGATTGAGCCTTCTGAAACTGTAAATATCAGCCTGCCACCGCACGAAAAGCATTTTCCCGAGAGTGGGGGCCTGCGGTACTTATCGGAGCATTTACTGCACCTGAATTGCTGTGTTGAAAATTTTCTAAGGTTTCCTTTAATGTCACGAAGCAAATGTTTCTCTATAACAAGCCTTGCCACATCTGCGGCATCAACAGCCCTTATCTTGTCGGCCAAATCCATCTGTCCCTTTAATTTATCCTCCATTGAAGGGATTGTTTTGTACGAGGAGCATTTAATTCCGTTATTCATATTTGTTGTAGGGTGCGTGTAATAAATTACTCCGTTTTGATTTCCGGAATTCAGTATGCTTGCAAATCTTTCAACTTTGACAGTGGCAGGCATCTCCATTTTCAGACTAGCCTCATAAAGCTCAAGCGGGTACCTCGATACAATATCCAAATCAAATGCCATGTCATCAACTTCGGTCGGGTTCAGCATAGACGTCAGAACCAATGGCGCATCCTGTGTTGATCCTCTTGTTTTGGGCAGAAATTGTTTTGAAAAATTCAATAAAGCATCCATCAGTAAAGTAACTGAAGCTTCGTCACCATCACAGTCGCGACGAGTAGCTGCATGGAATAAAGGATGCGCAAAAAACCCCTGTGTCTTTGAAAATCCAATAATCCTGCCGACAATTCCTGCTGAAGTATGCGGGGCAAGCGCAACAACTAACTGCCCAACCAAATCTTTTTCAGATTTAAAATAATAAAATTTTTTCAGACCATATAAAGAAACTAAAAGCTCATCAATAAAAAGCCCGACACTGTAAAGTATTTTATCTGCCCCAAGTTCCGGCGCATCTTCGCATTTTGGCAGTATCAGGTCCTGCGGATTTAATTCAATTACCTGCTCTGAATCCACAATCTCGTTGCCGTACAAATCTTTTTCATATCCTAAATTTCTTATTTCTTCAACTGATGTGCCTATCTCTTTCGGCGTAAAATGTGTAATCGGAAGCTGAGTCATATCATACCGTGTTGTTCCGTCCTTATTAACCGGAACGTCAAACTTGGCCCGGATAATTCCCTTTGCAAAATGTTCAGGAACGTGATTTTTATTTGATGTCCCCCTCACACCTTTTATTAAATCAGGATATTGTGCAGTGCCGATTTTTTTAAGAATATTTTTGAAAACAGCGTTTATATCTATTTTTTGCGCCTTGTAAATTTGTGTCTCGCCGTGCATGCATTTTGCACCTTCAACATATCCGCAGATTTTACAGCAGTGCATCAGCTTTGTTTTTGAGTCGCATTGGTCGCATTTTCCAAAAACAGTTTCGCGCTTGCAGTTCATACAGACATAGGACGGAAATTCCGCTTCCACAAAGCCTGTTTCCAGCGCGCTTTGAAATGACCTCATCTTGCCGCCTTCCTTCCCGATTGGGAATAAAGTATGCGGCTCGCCGTCCATCTTCCTGACTTTTGCTTTTTCTGGGCGCCCCATTCTTGCGCCGATGAAAGTTCCTGATTTGTCTCTTAATTTTATATCAGATATTGAATTAATTATTTCCAGCGCATCTTCGTTTTCAGATTTCCGAAATTGCTCAATAAAATTTGGATTGCCGAGATCAAATATTTTATAGAAAACCTGTGCTTCATCTTTTTCAAGGATTGTAAATTCATTGTTAACAAAAATGTGCGGAACACCCAAAATCTCAAGAATTCTCTTGCCAACCTCGTTCTTAGATAAAATTATTTTATTGGCATCATTTCCTTCAAATTCTACTTTCGCTGATGAAATCCAGCTCAGCAAATCTAAGAAATTTTCTTTGGAAATTGTTTTCCAGTGATAAGTGTAGTGTGGATGAAGGGGTATGCTTAATTTCTCGCTTAAAGCTAATGCTGCCGCTGCATCCGGTTTTTCAGACAGATAATTTTTTGTTAATTTTTCTATAATAGGTTTTTCTATATTAGCCAGCTCAGAAATTTTTAAAATATCAGCTGAGCCGAATAATTTTACAGCTGATTTTTCCAGTTCAAGCTCCCACC
This sequence comes from uncultured Methanosarcinales archaeon, assembly GCA_964359525.1. Lineage (GTDB taxonomy): Archaea > Nanobdellota > Nanobdellia > Woesearchaeales > GW2011-AR4. Next base: position 2,165 of record CAYHTH010000039.1, read on the forward strand.
ATTCCTCGCAATATCCTGCCGGTGCAAGTGTATGGGCCCTGTTGAAGAAATCACCATAGCTTATCAGTATGTCACCCATAAATAATATTTCTTTTATTGAGTTGGAATATTGCTTTGCTTTCTGCTCCGTGTCCATCATCATGACACTGCCGTCGTTAAGCTTGACTATCGGCCCCTCAATTGAATCGCAGGTTGTTATGGCTGTTGCTTTTCCTGGCCTCTCAACTTTAAGCTGGGTGCCTATTGCAAGGTATTTATTCAGAACGATCATTGTTGCAGGATGGATTGAAGTTGCGGAATATCCGGATAGCCTGCTTCGGCCGTATCTTAATCTGAATCCGCCGACAACTGAAGGATGCCCGAGCACCGGGCGGCCGGCAACCAAATCCTGGATGTAGGTGTAAATCGGGACAATTCCTTTTTTTGAAAATTTTTCTTTTGCCTTTGCTTCCTTTTGTATGTGCGCAAACTCCTGAAGGAATTCCCAGTTATTAAGATTAAAATCATTTCCCCATTTTTTAAGCTGAGACCACACTTTAACAGCTTTCTGCGCAACACACTCCCCAAGAACAAGGCAGGGGCCGCTCCTTATCCTGTTCGATTCAATTCTTTCCAGATCCTTGTAATTTGAGACTTCAATCTCCTCTGAAGCGTCGCCGTCGATTTGGACGGGCAGATTTCCGACAAGGAACCTGATTTCTTTCTCGCTCGGAAGATACTGCAAATTTGTGATTCTTTCATGATAATCATAAAGCTCTGTGACCATTCTCCTTATTTCTTTTTCAGTCGGGTCATAAGCTTCAAAGCCAAAACTTTTTCTTAGGTAATCTGCAAGAACAACACTGACAGCCCCGGCTGTTCCGCCTGCGCTTCTGATTGGGCCTGCGTACATTAATGCAAAATATTCCTTGCCGTCCTTCCTTTTTCTGATGTTCAGCTCAACAAATCCTTCAAGCGGAGATGCAACAACCCCGAGAGTAAGATAAGCAATTCCTATTCTTATTCCTGTTTCAATGGCTTCTTTTTGCGTGGCAAATTTGCAGAATTTTTCCTGCGCCACTTCAAGTGAAACAGAAAGCGCGACTCTCCAGTCAAGTTTTCCGAATTTTATCTCCAGCTCTTTTATTCTTTGGGGGATTCCTTTGTTTATTATTTGCGGTGCTACAACACTGACAAGCCCTTCAACTCTTTCAGCCATGTTTTTTGCAAGCGGGATACCAACAGTTTCTTCAGGGTCGTAGCCTTTTGCTCTCGCTTCGTTGGCTATTCTGTAAGTTTCATCAACCTGTTTAGTTATTTTTTCAAAATATTTTTGGTCGATTACCATTTTACTGCCCAAACTTTAATATTTTTACATCTCTTGTCTGCAGATTTACTATGGGAACCCTGCTCGGCTCCGGATGGTGGCCTACTTTTTCCTGAAATAAAGTTTTACCCTGCCAGCAGCTTCCGCAAATTAACGTTGTATTTCTGTAATTTGCCGTAACAGACTTGTGAATATGGCCGCTCAGGAAAAAATCAGGAACTTTCTCTATTACGAGCGGGTCTTTTTTTGTATCAGGGACATACAAAGTTGACGTATGAGTCGGGGCAAGATGCCTCCTCTTCAGCAAAAATTTCATTATTAAATCCGCCCTGTCGTAGCCGCCCTGGTTTCTTAATGAATCAACTTCAGCGACAAAATGGTCGAAAGAATATCCGTGATACATCATCACATCAAACCCGGAGAAATTCTCTGAAGAATTTATGTTGACTAATGAGGGATTTGAAACCATTATTACATTATTCATTTCATGTAATGGTTTTGCATATTCTTTTGATAAAATCGGCTGTGGCTCTGAAATCCTCAATGCATCGTGATTGCCCGGGCAGATTATCAAAGGAATGTGGGAGGGAATCTGCTTTAGATACTCTGCACATACTTTGTATTGCTCATAAATATCTTTTATTAATAATTCCGTATCCTGCCCGGGGTAAATTCCGACGCCATCAACCAAGTCCCCTGCAATAAAAATATATTCAACATTTTTTGCTATGTGCCTTTGCTGCTCATTTCCTATCTCACAATTTATCCATTTCAGAAATTTTTCAAAATCTTCAGGCAGAAATTTTGACGAGCCTACATGCAAGTCCGACAAGAAAATAGCATATTTTTCTTCCGGCGCTTTTATCAGCTCTTTGCTCGTCGGAACTTCCGGCCATATAACGTTGTTGGCAAACATGAGTGTATCCACATTTACCCCGACAATACCTATAACTTCATCTAAAACTATATCTTTTGCTTCGTTGAACAGTGTTGGCTTGTTTTTGTTAACTAAAACTCTTCTTTGGCCGGTCGGATCTTCCAGCAGCAAAAGCAAATTTCCGTTTTTTGTTATTTGCTTGCTGCTTACAATCCCAATGATAGATATTGCTTCCTTGTCTTTTTTATTGAGTATTTTACTTATTGATATTGTGTTTTTTAATTCCTGGTGCTGCTTCAGGATTTTTTCAATTGCTTTGTACCTGATGTTAAAATAGTCAACGAAATCCGCAGCCTCTCGTTTTTTTGGGTCTTCTTTGTATGAAGTAATAATTTTGACATTGGCTATTGCTGATTTTTCCTGTTTTTGCTCTGTTGCCTGTTCTGTTTTCTGTTTTGGAAAAAGTTTATTCAAATCTTCTTCCGTTATTACAAAATCCTCAGTTTTTTTTGTTTTTAGCAGGCTGAATATTTTGTCTGCCTGCTCGTCATTCTCTATTTCGTTTAAAAGTTCTGAACTTATCAGTACTCCGTTCTTCAGAAAAATCTCTATTATTTCGCGTTTCTTCTTAATAAGTTCTTGCTGCATATATCAAAACCCAAAGTTAAATGGTACAATATTGGTTTAGGTTATATTTATTTAAATATAACTCAAATATATTCTGAACCACCTGGTGTTGGTTAGGTCATAATATTAAATGTGAATATTGTCTTCAAGAATTGTCTTTAGCTTAGCCAAAGTACTTTCCGGAATTTCTACTGAAATGTCCCTGGTTCTCCCGTATCTTCCCTTGGATATGACTTTTGCATTCACAATTCCAAGCATGTCAAATTCAGATATTATATCCGATACCCTTCTCTGTGTCAGAATGCTGATATTTGTCTTGTTGCAAAGTGTTTTATATATTTCGTAAACTTCCCCCGTGAACATGTTTTTATTATTTGCTGGATTTAGGGCAAGTATTGCATAAAGAACTAATTGGTATTGTTTTGGCTGTGTTGTTACAATGTCTATTATCCTGTCTCTGTCAATTTTTTCTTCTGCCTCATCAATGTGGGATATCATAATTTTCTTGGAATTTTTCCTGTCTGCAACTTCACCGGCAACCCGTAATAATTCAAGCGCCCTTCGTGCGTCGCCGTGGTCCCTTGCAGCATAGGCTGCGCATTTTTCTATAACTCCCTGTTCAAGCGCCTCTTTGTTGAATGCTAGCTCTGATCTTTGTTTTAGTATTGCTTGAATCTGAATTGCATTATACGGCGGAAAAATAATTTCTTCTTCGGACAGGGAAGACCTGACTCTTGGGTCAAGGTTTTCAACAAACATTATATCGTTTGAAATTCCAATAATAGAAATCTGTGATTGGGTGTCTTCTTCATTTAATCTTGTAAGATTGTAAAGTGCATTGTCGCCGGCCTTGTTTATAAGCTGGTCTATCTCATCCAAAACTAAAACATAATTTTGTTTTTGTTTGTTTAGTGCTTTGAAAAAGGCTTTGTAGACTTCTTCTGTTGGAAGCCCTGTTGGTGGAATTGATTTCCCAAGCTCCCTTGCAAGCTGCGCAATTAATCTATATTCCGTGTCTGTGCTTCTTTTAAGCTTACAGTTAATATATATTACTTTAAGTGGAATGTTTTCCCTTTCTGCTATTTCTGAAAGCTTTTGTGTGGTGTGTTTTATAGTTAGTGTCTTTCCGGTTCCGGTTTTTCCATAGATAAACACATTAGAAGGCTTGTCCCCCCTTAAAGCAGGAGCTATTATATTAGCTACTTGTTTTGTCTGTTCTTCCCTATGAAGGATTGTTTCAGGAATATAAGATGACTGAAGCACCTTTTTATCAAAAAAGACACTATCTTTCTTCAAAAATACCTCAAAAAACGTATCCAACCCCCTTTCCATATTAGTTCCAGAAGAAACGGAGGTATATAAATATTTTCTTTACTCAACCCACCCCACCATTTCCTATAGAACTTTTGTTTGTTGTTTGTTTTGTCTTGTTTTTATATTATATATATATTTTCTATATAGAAAATATAATAAATAATAATAAAAAAGAAAAAACAGAAGAAAGACACAACAAAACCAACAAAATAATTTTCCAATAGAAGAAGGGGGGTTGGTGATGTGGTTTTTATTACTATACAATAACAAAAATAAAAAGATTTTTAAAGTATAATCAATTACTAAAGTAAATACTCACTTTAAAGACAGAAAAACAGCTTAAAAACCTTGGCCTAAACAGCTACGAAGTTAAGCTATGGGCAGCCTTGCTTAGTGGGGGAACCCCTACAGCAGGCGAGTTATCTGATATATCAAATGTTCCGAAAAGCAGGAGTTATGATGTTCTAGAATCCTTAAGCCAAAAAGGGTTTGTTATTGTTAAAAACAGAAAACCGCTCGAATACGAAGCAATTGCTCCATGGGAAGTTGTTGAGGGGGTTAAACAAAAAATCCAAGTTGATGCCAATAACAAAATTAAAAATCTGGTAAGTTTAAAAAACAATAAATTAACCAGCGAATTAGTATTATTACACAAGCAAGGCACGGAATCTTTAGAATCGGCAGATATAACCGGCTCTTTGCAAGGCAAGCATAATGTATACAATCATCTTGAATTTATGATAAGGAATGCTTCAAAATCAGTTTTGATTTCAGCAACACAAGATGAATTTGTTGAACCGGGTTCCAGGTTAAAATTCATATTCAAAAAATTAAAAAACAAAAACATAAACATAAAAATAAAAATTATGACGCAAGTTAACGATTTTACGAAAAAATCAGTTAATGAAATAAAAAATTTTGCTGAAATCAAAAACACAAACAACAAATCAAGATTTG
>CAYHTH010000040.1:0-6783 GCA_964359525.1 uncultured Methanosarcinales archaeon
AGCCGCCAACAACAAAAGACATTGACAGGATTATTGACTTGAAAATGTCAAAATCCAAGCCGGACACTACAATCTTCATGAATGATTCCGAAGAAAATATCAAGAGAAAGATTGGAAAATCATATTGTCCTGCAAAAGTCACTGAAGAAAACCCGATGCTCGAGTATTCAAAATACCTAATATTCGAAAAATTCAATGTCATGGAGTTTAAGCGACCGGAAAAATTCGGCGGCGATTTAGTTGTTGAGAATTATAAAGAATTAGAAAGATTATACGCTGAAGGAAAAATTCACCCAATAGATTTGAAGAATGCAGTTTCTTATTATATTAATGAAATGGTAGCTCCAGTTAGAGAAGCTTTCCATAAAGACCAGAAATTAAAGCATCTTCTTGAAACAATTAGGAAATTTGAAGTGACGAGATAAATAATAAATTTCTATTTCTGCTCTACCACAACCAAAGTGTATTTGTCAGTGAAATATTCTGCTGCAATTCTTTTAATATCTTCAGCAGTTACTTTTTTTATATTATTGATGTAAGAATTTGCAAGCTTTGCATCCTTGATTGTATCCCAGAATGAAAAATTATCAGTGCAATGAAAATTATCTTCCATCTGCAAAGTATGGTTTCCCTCAATAAATGTTTTTGCCTCATCAATGTCAAGTTTTGTAACTCCTCTTAATTTATGGAACTGCTGCATGATAATCTCTTTTGCCTTGCCGATATTTTTCTTGTCAAGGTTTGTATAAACTGCAAACATCCCGTAATCTTTCTCACTTTCATTGTTTATTCCGACCTGGTATGCTAAGCCGCGCTTGTTTCTTATCTCGTCAAACATCCATCCGGATTGTCCGCGGCCGAGAATAGCAGTTATGACATCAAAAACATAGCTGTCTTTATGCATTCGCGGAACTGCCTTGTAGCCTAAAACCATATAGGAGTTGAGAGTTTTCTTTTTCCTCACGACTTTTTTCATTCTCTTCTGCGCAGGCTCATTAACTTTTTCTCTTGTGATAATTTTTTTTTGCTTTAACTCATGAAAATACCTCTCTATTTTTTTCCTGACGCTGTTAACATTCCCGGCAATTGAAATAATCATGTTATTTGGAGTATAATGTGTTGTATAATGATCAACAAGCTGCTTTCGCGTGATGGCTTTTACAGTCTTGGCAGTTCCATAAGTAGGATTAGCGGCAGGATGCTTTTCAAACAATGCCTGCTGGAACAATATCCATTGGAACAGGCGGGGATCATCATTGACCATGTTTATTTCTTTCAGGATAACCTGCTTCTCTTTTTCCATAATCTTTTCCCCGAATACAGGATTCTTAATAATATCAGAAAGAATATCAAGCGCATTGTCAAATTTTTTGTTTATAATCTTGATAAAGAAAGCAGTCCTGTCTCCTGTCGTGTAAGCATTAAAATCGCCGCCGTATTTTTCAATTTCATTTGCGATTTCCCTGCTGGTTTTTCTTTTCTTGGTGCCTTCAAAAAGCATGTGCTCAAGAAAATGCGAAATGCCCGCAACTTTCAGATTTTCGTAATTTGAGCCGACTTTGAACATGATTTCGACAGCAACAGATTTTGAAGAAGTCTTCTCGAAAATCAGAGTTATTCCGTTTTTCAGTATGTGTTTTTTCATATCCTTAAAAGAAAAGATTTAAATGGTTTATAAGACTTATTATTTTCATGAAAATAAAGGAATTCCGGGGCATGCTTGAAAAAAAGAATCTGGATGCGGCAATCTTCTACAATTCCGAATTTCCCAGAATAAATCCAAATATGGCCTATTTCTCCGGCTACACCGGTTTAGGTGTTCTTGTAGTTCCTCAAAGAAAAGAGCCGTTTTTGATAACCCCTGAAATGGAATTCCAGAAAGCTAAAAAATCAATGATAAAAAAAGTATTTTCAATGCAGAAAAAAAGGTTTTTTGAATCCGTATCGGATATAATCAGGAAAAACGGCATAAAAACAAAGAATATTGCAATTGACAGGAATAATTTCACTTTAAACTCTTTCAAATACTTCAGAAAATCATTTAGAAAATCCAAATTCAAAGATGTTGCATTAAACTGCATTAAATTAAGAGAAATCAAAACCAATAAAGAAATTGAATATCTAAAAAAATCATGTGATTACGCTGACAAAATAATTCAAAAAACAATAAAAAATTTTAAAGATTTCAAAACAGAATCAGGAGCTGCAGCTTTTCTTGAATATGCAACCAAAAAACTGGGCTTGGAATTATCATTTAACCCTATTGTTGCTTCTGGAAGCAACGGCAGCATGCCGCATCATGAGCCGAAAAATGAGAGAATAAAAAATGGTTTGTGTGTTATTGATTTCGGAGTAAAATATAAGGGATATTGCTCGGATATAACAAGAACAATCTATGTTGGAAAGCAAAAAAAAGAAGAAATTGATATGTATAATTTATTATTAAAAATACAAAATGACACGATAAACGAAGTTAAAGAAAACAAAAAATGCTCTGAATTGTATGATTTTGTAAACAAAAATCTTGGAAAATACAAAAAATATTTTACTCATGGACTTGGGCACGGAGTTGGAATTGAAATCCATGAAATGCCAAATCTAAGCCTGAATTCAAAGGACAGAATACAAAACAACATGGCCTTTACCATAGAGCCAGGCGTTTATTTTCCAAAGAAATTTGGAATCAGAATTGAAGATACGTTGATGTTTAAGGACAAGCCTACAGTTTTGACAAAAACATCAAAAAATTTATTAATTATTTAACCTTCCTGAATAAAATGAAATACAACGAAAAAGTGTTTAATTCTGCTATTGAAGACTACAAAAAGCTTATCAAGAACGCAAAAGACAAAGATTTCTTTATAAAATTTGACTTGAGCAATAAAAATGCCTTCTATTCACTTGCTCCATTGTCAAGGGCCTTGCATGATTTGGGTGCAGATGTAAGCTGCATAGGAATAAACAAAACATCAGAAAGCTTGGAAGCAGTAAAAGATGTATGGAATATTTTTGAAGAACTGGAAAAAGAAATCAAAAATGAAAAAACAAATGCTCTGAAAGGATTTATTGAAGAAGTTGATAAAAAAGCAAAAGGAGAGTTCAGAAAATTATTCAAAAAGCCGGATGTAATGATTGAAGCAACTGATAAAAAATTTACCGGTGATTTGGAATTGCCATTTCATCCAGAATGGTTTAATGATTACAGAATGGAAGAATTAATGCAGACTTCAGAAATACTCTGGAGAGATGTTTATGCTCTTAAAAGAAATGAAAGGGCAGGCATCGGATTTTCACTTATACCTAAAGAATCTTTGATTGGACATCCTTTGGAAGATTATCTTGATTCGTATTCAATAATCTGGGCAATGACGCAGGCTGCTGCAAAAATTGCTGAACCAACCATGAATAGTTCTACATTCAGGGGCTCTATGCTTGAAAAAAGCGAGAGAGTTTCTGAATTAAGGGCAACTTTGCTCGGCTGCGAGCTGGAAAAAGAAATTGACGAAGAGCCATTCATCAAATACAAAAAATTATCCAACTCATTAGGATTAAACAGAATTAAGCCGATTGATTTATCTTTTTCAATTAGCGCAAAGGGTTATCCCGGGAAACATCTTTTCGGAGAATTAATCGGCTACCCGTCTGCAAACAAAAAAACAAGATGGCAATCGCCTGGGCAAATGGTTTACAAGCTTGACTTCTATCCGCAAACTGCATTGGAAGATCGTGATCCTTTAGCAAGGGTTGCTTTCACTGAAACAATCCCGATTGATATTTTTATCGAGACAAATTTGGTTGACTGGGCTGATATAAGGTCAAGAAATCAAAAATTGAAAGACAAGATGGACAAATGCGATGTAATTTATGTTGAAGGTAAGCTCAAAGAAAAATATGTTACAAAACTTGAAGTTGGATTAGTCAAGCCAGACGGCACAAGAAGATGGATAAGGCGCTCAGATACTGATGTTCGGGAAAAAATAAACAAGGATTATCTGAGAATGACTGGAATAAAAGCAGGTAATATGGGCAATATACCAGGAGGGGAAGCTTTCGTAACACCGGAATACATAAAAGGCATTTTTGTTGGTGATGTGGTTATTCACGTTGACCAAAGTTATCAGTTGAATGAAAAAAATCCTATTATTGTTGAATGCTACGGAGAAAGCTACAAAATAATTGGCGGCCCTAAAGACATAATTGAAAAGATCAACAAAAGAAAAAAAGAATCCATGCAAATGCTATTGGAAGCAGAGAAAAACAAAAGTTTGCCGAAAGAAATCATTGAAATGAAAAAGAAAAATTTTGAAAGAGTCGGGGAGTTTGCAATCAACACAAACCCCAAAGCAAGATTATGCGATTACCTTATTGTTAATGAGAAAATAGCCAAGATGATGCACATCGCTTTAGGCTCAGGATTTGAGCCTGACAGAAGCACAGAATACCACATGGATATTGTCTTTAATGCCCCAAGACAGAAGCTTGATGTTTATGGTGTTGATAAAAAAAATAATAAGCATTGGATTTTGAAGGATGGGGAGTTTGCGGCATAAGAATTTGTTCAATCCATTTATCTTTAAAAATTTAATAATCGGTAAAAAATGCTCTTAAATAAATCAGCTAACATAATTCTTAGAGATTGCATGGCTTTGAAGAAAAATGAATCTTGCCTGATTGTTACAGACAAAAAATTAAAATCAATCGGAGAACTTCTCTTCAGGAACTCTTTGAAAATATGCAAAAAATCAAAGCTAATTTTTACAAACATTCCAAAATCCCATGGCTCGGAGCCTCCTAAAAATGTTGCCGAAGAAATGCTGAATTATGATGTTATTCTGCTGGCAACAATAAAATCATTGAGCCACACAAGAGCAAGGAATGCTGCAACAAACACAGGGGCAAGAATAGCAAGCATGCCTGGCATAACGGAAGACATGATGCAGCGCACTTTAAATGTTGATTTTTATAAAATCAGGGAAACAAACAACAATTTATTATCTAAATTGAAAAATAAATCAAGAATAAAAATCACAACAGGCAAAGGAACAAGCATTGAATTTAATCTTAAAGGAAGGACATGGAAGCCGGATAGCGGAATCTACACAAAAAAATCAGCTTTCGGAAACCTCCCTGCAGGAGAAATTTTCATTGCTCCGCTTGAAGGAAAAACAAACGGAAGAATTGTGGCAGATGCAAGCGTTGGCGGATTGGGAAAAGTCGATAAAAATATTGAAATTATTGTTAAAGGTGGCTTTATTGAAAGCGTAAGAGGTGGAAAAATTGCAAACATTTTTACAAAATTACTTAAAAGCAAATTATACAAAAATGTTGCCGAGCTTGGAATTGGCACAAACCCAAAAGCAAAAATAACGGGGGAAGTTCTTGAGGATGAGAAAGTAATGGGAACGTGCCACATTGCTTTCGGCAACAACAGGCATTTTGGAGGCAAAGTTGATGTCCCATTCCATGTTGATTTTGTCATTAGAAATCCGACAATTTATGCCGATAACATTCTAATAATGCATAATGGCAAATTTAAGCTCTAAATCCAAACCTTTTTATACTATTTTTTTTCACAATATAAAAATGCCGGCAAAAGAAGCAAAGGACAAAAACATAATCGACAGCATAATGTACCGTTACTCTACTTCTGCAAACCCTTTTGAAGAAGAGAACAGGATTCTTAGGGAAACAGTTACTCGGCTCAAAGATGAAGTTGAAAGGTTTAAATCCGCCCCATTAATGGTCTGTGAAGTCAAGGAATTGTTTGGAGACACTGCAATAATAAAAATCCCGAACGGCAACCAGTTTCTTGTGAATATAGCGGGCGACTGTGATAAGCTGAAGGCAGGGGACTTGATACTTGTAGAGCAGAAAAACCTTACAGTCATAAGAAAGACGCCAATTACAAAAAGATTCAACATTGAGAAATATGTGATTGTTGAAAAGCCCACCATCTCTTGGAGAGATATAGGCGGCCTGGACAGGCAGGCAGAGGAGATAAGGGAAGTTATAGAGCTTCCGCTTAAAAAACCGGAATTATTCAGGAAAGTTGGAATCACTCCGCCAAAAGGGATTCTTCTTTACGGCGAGCCTGGAACCGGAAAAACTTTGCTTGCAAAAGCAGTTGCCGCATCAACAAATTCAACTTTTATAGAAGTAGTCGGCTCTGAATTAGTTCAGAAATTCATTGGAGAAGGGGCAAAATTAGTCAAGGAAATTTTCGAATTTGCAAGAAAAAAAGCCCCAGCTATTGTTTTCATTGACGAACTGGATGCGCTTGCGGCAAAAAGAGTTGAAGTCGGCACTTCAGGAGAAAGGGAAGTCAACAGAACTTTTATGCAGCTCCTTGCCGAATTGGACGGCTTCAAGCCTCTTGGTAATGTCAAGATAATCGGAGCAACAAACAGGAAAGACATACTTGACACTGCAATCATAAGGCCCGGAAGATTAGACAGATTAATTCACATACCAATTCCAAGCAAAGAATCCAGAGCAGATATCTTTAAAATCCATTCAAAGAACATGACTTTTGACAAAAGTGTTGCGCCTGAAATAATAGTTGAAAGAATGGAAGGGTTCAGCGGAGCAGAGATAAAAGCCGTATGCACAGAAGCAGGCTATTTCGCGATTCGCGAGAACAGGGAATTCGTAAAAAGAGAAGATTTCTTAAAAGCAATTGACAAAGTAAAGCTGGACGAGAAAGCAGAAGGCGAAGACTATATGGGTATGTTTGGGTAAATTATATAATTTTTTTATTCTTAATTAATTATCATAACTAAAATT
>CAYHTH010000041.1:0-6769 GCA_964359525.1 uncultured Methanosarcinales archaeon
ATGCTGATTGTACTTGTTCTTTTTCCATTTATGCCCTCCTGCCGAAGCAGTTGATAACGGGTAATGCAGATGGGAAAATTTTGGGATTTAAAAAGGTATCTTTTTATTTTTTCTTCTGCTTCCCTTTCAAGTGCTTGAAGAATTCAATCTGCTGCAATCTTTTTACAGCTTCTTTCTTGGTGTTATAGGTTCCAAACTTTCTTCCGGTTTTCTCTGACAGGACGACATATTTTCCCTTTATTTTTTTAATCATAGTCTCATCCTAAAAACTCAAATATTTAAATTTTTTTCTGTAGACTTTGTAATTTCTTTAAAATACCCATAACATCCATTTTTTATCACATTAACATCGTGATTTGCTTGATGAACTTTAAGATAAACATCTAAGAAAACAAGGGTTTTATTTTTATGGTCTAATAAAAATACTACTCTTCCATTCTTTTGCTGGGCTTCTTTTATCTGCATTCGAATTTTATATACTGGTAAGATAATATCTTTTCCAAGCCCGTTTATCTGTTCCGTTTGAGGGGATAATTCTTTTTTAGCTTGTATTACTTTAAGCAAAACTCCAAAATCGTTTTCAAAAGAATGTCTGTAATGCTTGGCAGCTTTTTTAAAATGAGAATTAAATTCGTCTGTAAATAACTCTTTATAATCAGAGGAATCCATATTTTCACTCAAACAATTTTAAGATTCCCTCTTCGCGATAGAACACTAAATCATAGTCTATGAATTGATTTGGCTTTGTAGCTTCCCAAGGCATATCTTGGTGAGAAATCCTGCTTATTTCTTTAGCGTTTAAGTTTCCAAGTTTAGAGCATACTTTATCAATCAAGGCAATCTGCTCTTTGGAGAGAAATTTAATATCGGGTGCTTCCTCTAAACTAAATAAATATTGCTCATAATCCTCTTTGGGTGCTTTTATTTTAATCTTACCTTCTTTTTGTAACTGATGCATTGCTATGTCAAAATCTATGGGTGCAGGTCCATTGTCAATCTTTCTATATTTTTGACCAGTGATTGATTCGTAATGCAACTGATAAAAATTAAAATCAGAAAAATATAACAATTTGTATAGCACAGTCTTTCCAAATGTTCTATTCTTGTTACATTTTGATAGAATATAAAGTATCGCCTCTTTAAATTTTTCATTAATTGGTTTGTTTAGTGGAATTGTCATGTTTACCATCTTTCAATCTCTAAGATTTTTGTATCCCTTAATCTTTTGTACATCTTATCTGTTATTTCTAAATCGTTAACCAAATATTCCTTAATTTTTTCATGATTTTGGCTTATGCAAAGTTCAGTCACATCTGAGCCATCCATTCCAAAATCTGATATACCCATATAACCACCAAACTCTTTTAATTTTCCCCTAGTTGGACCATATCGGTATGCACTCACTTTTTCTTTCAAATCAATGACATATTTTACTACGAAAGGGGATATTGTAACATTATGAACAAAACTTCTTGTTACTGCAAAAGGCAAATCAAAGTCTTTTATGTTGAATCCAACAATGTTTAAACTCCTACCTTTTTTAATGCTCATCCATTCGGTCCAAAAATCCTCTAGAAGCTGCTTTTCATTTTCATTCTGGATGATTGTGTTTTTTCCTGCATGCCTAATCCCTATAGCAATAATCCTTGAATCAATAGGGTTTATTAACTTTTTCTTGCCCTCTTCATCTAATTTTTTATATCCTTCGATATCAATAGGGCAAGTTTCAATATCAATAATAAAATAATTTGATTCATCTAACACTTTCTCACTTTAACTATAGTTATTGTGTTTCTTTATATACTTTGTCCAGAGATGTCCAGTGGTATGAGTAGTGAAGTATATATTTTAGAGTATATAATTGTTATTGTGCAATTTTAAGTGTAGACAATTGTATATTCAATTGAAAAACATTAAATATAAGTTATGCTTATCCAATCTAGCTGGGGTGGATTGATTAGAACTTTTTTACCTGTCCTTATCGTTGATACAAAAAAAGGAACCAGGTCATCGGAAAGAATTTGTGTAGACAGCACAACCGGTCCTATCTGGCGTCCAGTTCGAACCTGGGCTTCAAACATGAGTAGCTTCCTCACGTAAGCATTCCCGTACATCCTTACATAATCATTCATTCTATAAGAAAATTTAGTTATTAACGTCGTAGATAGGTCATATCTAGGATTTAGATAGGTTATATCTAGGTTTTTATTTATAAATATTTTACCTATATTTCTTTAGAACTCCTTTACTAATTGTTTTCTCAGCAATTGTCTTGGCAACATTTTTTAGTCTTATAGCACACGCCCTTTCTATAATCTCAATTACATCTGAAAATCCATCACTTTTATCATATATTATTTCTGGACCAGTGCTGTAGTCAGAAATTACAAGCAGACCTAAGGATTTGAAACCGTCTGAACATCTCTTTACCTCAGGTATTGGATTCTTGGTGTTGATTTCAGCTTCCTTACTCAAATTTGTAAGATTTTTCTCACCATCAGTCAAAATAAAGATTTTGGCACCATATTTTGAATTAATATGCTGATGCAGTTTTTTTATGTTTTTTGGACCCCCTTCAGAAAATAGTAACTTATTTATTTGTGTATTTAAATCCCCAGTACTATCTTTGAGGCATTTTTCCAGCTTTCTTATCCTCCTACTCGAAGGTTTCTTTGCTAAAAATAATTCTATAAACGTACTTTCAATCGTATCTTCTTTTTCCAGTATCTTGTTGTCATAACTTTGCATTATATTAAACCACTACCCCATGTTGGTATAGTTAACAAGTACTATAAATATTTATTTGTGAATAAAGAAGAATTATTGTGCAAATTAAGGTTTTCGGCTAGTTAATGTGCGAAGCCCAAACCATATTTGCACTAAACATCGATTTATTTTCAATACTCATGAATACCTCGTTCAAAAGTTTTATAAACAAAAGCATACCTTTCAGAAAGGGGGTACTAAATGGAACTGCATCAAAATCATATTCACAAATACCACATTCTTAATAAAGTCAACTCTCCTAAAGATTTAAAAAAACTAAACAAGGAAGAGCTAAAAATTCTTGCGCAGGACATCAGGGACAAAATTATAGAAGTAGTTTCAAAGAACGGCGGCCATTTGGGCAGCCCATTAGGTGCTGTTGAATTGTCTATAGCAGCCCATTACGTTTTTGACGCTCCAACGGACAAGATTATATTTGATACAGGCCACCAATGCTACCCTCACAAACTAATAACAGGAAGAAAGGATAATTTTCAAACTTTAAGGCAGTATAAGGGGGTATGCGGGTTCTGCAACATAAATGAGTCAGAATATGACGTATTCGGGGCCGGACATGCTGCAACTGCAATTTCAGCAGCTCTTGGAATTGCAAAAGCAAGGGATTACAAAAACGAGAATCACAAAGTTGTCGCTATAGTAGGCGATGGCTCCTTGACAGCAGGTCTTGCCTTTGAAGGCCTGAACAATCTTGGAGCAGATAAAACCAGCATGTTAATAATTCTTAACGACAACAAGATGTCAATTTCTCCGAATGTCGGCGCGATTTCAAATTACCTGAATAAAATTGTACTCAAGCCCGGTTATTTCAAACTAAGAAAAACAACAAAAGGTTTTCTGCAAAAAATTCCGGGCATCGGAGAGGGAGGGCTTGAAAAAGTCTTCAAGGCGCAGGAAAGGTTGAGAAACATAACATCAGAAGGAATCTTCTTTGAGAGCCTGGGATTTCAATACTTTGGCCCAATCGATGGCCATAACCTAGACGAACTGATAATGGCTCTTCAAAACATAAAAGATCTGAAAGGCCCTGTCCTGCTCCACGTCAAGACTGAAAAAGGCAAAGGCTACCCTTTTGCGGAAAAAGACATGGAAAAGTTTCATGGCATGTCGAAATTTGACCCAATCAATGGTCAGAAATATGTCACAACAACCAACATAAGCTGGACTGATGCCTTTGCAAATGCTTTGATAAGGATTGCGGAAGAAAATGAAAAAATAATCGCTGTAACTGCCGCAATGAAATCAGGAACCGGCTTAAATAAATTCTGGGAGCATTTTCCCGAAAGAACGATTGATGTCGGCATTGCGGAGCAGCACGGAGTTACTTTTGCTGCCGGATTGGCAATTTCAGGCATGAGGCCTGTCTGCGCAATTTATTCAACTTTTTTGCAGAGGGCTTATGACCAGATTATACACGATGTCTGCCTGCAGAATCTTCCGGTCATTTTTGCAATGGACAGGGCAGGGCTGGTAGGAGACGACGGCCCAACGCATAACGGGCCTTTTGACATTGTTTACCTGAGGGCAATTCCCAACATGACAATAATGGTGCCGAAGGACGAAAATGAATTGCAGCACATGCTTTACACTGCCACTTTCATCAGCGGGCCTTCGAGTGTAAGATTTCCGCGGGGAGCGGGAATTGGAATTTTGCTTGATTCAGAATTCAAGAAAATTGAAGTTGGTAAAGCAGAAATCTTGAGAGAAGGAAATGATTTGTTGATTTTAGGAATAGGCCCTATGCTATACGACGCAATGCAGGCAGTTGATGAATTAAAAATCAATGCGACAATCATAAACGCAAGATTTGTCAAGCCAATTGATAATGAGTTAATATTGAATTATTCTAAAAAAATTAAAAACATAATCACGCTGGAAGAAGGAACGATCAATGGCGGGTTTGGCTCAGCAATTTTAGAGCTATTAGAGGATAATGGAATAAAAGCGAACGTCAAAAGGATAGGCATTCCGGACGAATTCATTGAGCATGGCAAGCAGGACATACAGAAAAAAATTGCCGGAATTGATAAAGAGGGAATTAAGCTAGCAATCAATGAAATTTTAAGCAGGAAATAAAAATAATTCTGGCAATTTAAAATATTTAGAATAGGAGCAAATAAAATAAATCAAATACACTCAATAAAATGACTCAAAACAATATCCAAAGAAGAAAATCAAGAAAAGTTAAGGTTGGAAAACTTTTCGTTGGAGGGGACACTCCAATTACAATCCAGTCTATGACTACAACAGATACAACTGACATAAAGAAAACTATAGGGCAAATTCATGGATTGGAAGAAATTGGATGCGACATAATTAGAGTTTCTGCCCCTACGATGGAGGCGGCAAAAGCATTGAAAGAAATAAAAGAAAATATCCGCATCCCTTTGGTTGTTGATATTCATTTTGATTATAGGATTGCTTTGGAAGCAGTAAAATACGTTGACAAAGTTCGGATTAATCCGGGAAATATCGGAAATCTTGATAAAGTCCAGCAGGTTGTGAAAGCATGCAGGGATTACAGCGTTCCAATAAGAATCGGTGTCAATCTTGGTTCTTTGGAAAAGGACTTGTATGAAAAATATGGTTACGCTTCTGAGGCGATGGTTGAAAGCGCAATGCGCCACGTAAAAATTCTTGAAGATTTGGATTTCTACAACACAATAGTTTCATTGAAAGCATCAGATGTTCCCAGAATGGTTCAGGCTTACAGATTATTTGCGCAGAAAACAGATTATCCTTTGCATCTTGGTGTTACAGAAGCAGGCTCCAAGCTGCCGGGCGCAATAAAATCCGCAATGGGCATGGGAATGCTGCTTTCAGAAGGAATCGGCGACACAATCAGGGTTTCACTGTCAGAAGACCCGAAAGAAGAAGTCAAAGCGGGAAAACTAATTTTGCGCTCTTTGGGATTAAGAAATGACGGCGTTCAAGTCACATCCTGCCCGACATGCGCCAGAACGCAAATTGATGTCATTAAATTAGTCGAAGAGATTGAAAATGAAACTGACAAAATAAAAAAGCCGATTCATGTTGCAATAATGGGCTGCGCAGTCAACGGCCCCGGCGAATCAAAAAAAGTGGATTTGGGAATTGTCGGCGCTCCAGGAAACCATTTGCTGTACAAGAACGGCCAGATTGTAAAAAGAATTAAAGATAATGAAATTAAAGAGGTTTTGCTGAAGGAGATTAATGAGATTGCGAATGGAATATAAAACTGTATGGCAAAAAACAAAAAAGATAAAAATTATAAAAATTTTTTGGAATAAGCGATGATAAAACAAACGTCATTATACTAGCACTAACTTTTCTTTTATTGGTTCTAGTTCAAATTGTGATAGCAGTTTATCAAAATACAATTGTACCAATTCCTAGGTGGGTAAATATAATAAATGCACTGCCTTTCTTCCTTACGGTTGCATTGCTCGCATATTTATTCATATTTTTAGAACATGGATATTTTTGGAAAATTTTTATATCTGTAGTATTTTTAGTAACATATGTCAGTTTGGTCATGAACTTTGGATTTATATTTCCAAGGTATTATAACACTTATCAATTTTCTTGCGACTTGAATAATATAAATGAGCCTTTAATCAATCTTGAATTAGATAATTTTGGGAGAGGGGTGTCTATAATTTATATATTTGTCAACCTATCTGATTCTAAATATACTATATTTAGCGGAGATAATAATATTGATGGGAATATGAAGTATACATTAAAACCTAATGAAAATATTAAAACTTCATTTAATATTAAACTACCAAAAAATGCTAATCAAACTATTAAAGTAACTAACAATATAGACTGTGGTGAATTTAATTGTTATATTTTAGGAAAAACACCAACATATAAAGAATGCATATACAAATGTGAATCAAATAAATGTAGTCTAATACAAAAAACGCTACCTACTAGTGTTTAATAACAACCATTTTCTTCTTATTCAGCGGCTCTATAACCAATGTGTCAAACAAATCAA
>CAYHTH010000042.1:0-6668 GCA_964359525.1 uncultured Methanosarcinales archaeon
TAATTTAAATATCCGTAAATCTATGACTGTCGATATCTTTAAATAGCTGTATTAAAATAAGTTTTAAGAATATGCTAAAATTTTTTAGCTCGAAAAAAGGGGTATCGCCGTTAATAGCTACGATTCTGCTAATTGCATTTGCAGTCGCTTTGGGCTCTGTGGTGATGAACTGGGGCTTAAACCTCAGCCTGGGAAAATCTTCTGATAAATGCGGCAGTGTTGAGATAAAAATAAGGAATATAGACAGTGCTGAAATCTGCTATGGCGGCTTTGGAGCCAATGGCTACATAAATTTCATTATCGACAATGTTGGAGAAGCGGACATAAATGGATTAGCTATCTGGGTTACAGGCGACAAGGGAACAAAGCTTTTTGATTTGAATGACATAACGATAAAGAAAGGTGCTTTGTTCGAGAGAAAAGGAAAAGAAGTTACTTACGATTTAACAGCTTACGGCAGCATAAAGAATGTCCAGTTTATTCCAAAAATCAAAAGTGACACGCTGGAGCCATGCCTTAAGAATGCAATCAAGGTTGAGAAAATAGGAATCTGCAGCTAATAGACTTTCATCAATTTTCTAAGAGCCATTGTAAATATTATTGATGACCATATATAGACTCCAAGCCATCCAAGCCAGTCCCTGAATCCTATTGGGATTACAACCAGTTTCTTGTAATTAATCTGGATATTTTTTATCATTCCCGATGTCTTTTTGACTGAAGGAAGGTATTTGCTTGTGCTGGTTATCAAAACGCTGTGTTGCTGAGTTTCTCCATTATAAACAATGTCAAACGAATATTCCCCTTCTTGGTTTCCCTTTAGTGTCCACGTTGCCTTTCCGCCCTGTATGGTTTGGTTCTTATCTCCAACAATCATTAATTCGTTTGGAGCGTTCAACTCAGCCTGCCCAATTGAATTTTTATCAAGAAAGGCAGTGACTGTGAATTCCTGCTGAGGATGAATGCTTTCAAAAGCAAAAACAGCGCTCATCCAGCCAAAAATCAAAATTATCGGAATAAAAGTTATTAAAGTTGGCCTCAGGGAATGCGACATGTATTTCATATTGACTTCCATGGCTTTTTTTTGAAGTTCCATTGCCTTGGAAGGATTATTTTTTGATTCTTTGATTTGTGCCTGATGGTCTTTAAGCTGGTCTTTAAGCTCCTTCATCAATTTTTGATTAGATGCGTATTTTGTTATAACAATAACAAGCACAGAAATGATAAAAGACAGTATAATTATGGCCAGCCATAGAGGAAGATTAAGCAAAGGCGCGAAAACAACATTTAAAAAATCGTAGTATGCCATATTTTAAAATAATATTTTTTGTTTTTAAATTATTTATTAAATTTTAATTAATTCTTTACGGAGGGAATTCCAAATTGTGAGCAGGTACATGCGAGAGTTCGCTCTCGCTCACTCAAGCACCTCATTTCATTTCGCATGCAAGTACCTGTTGCACTAAAAGTGTAGTTGATAGCCCTCCAACCACCCATTTATAATGTCGGACACAATTGATTGAAAATAGTTGTGTCCGCCGAATATAATGGCGGATTAATGTATTAATTATTTACTTCCGCCATTATAGGTTGAATCCGATGACACATCAGACTATATGAATATATCTACTACTTTATTTATCCTTAGCCGCCCATAAACTTCCTAAGCATTGAATTCATATCCATCAACCTTTTGAAAAAAGCTTGACGAAAACCATGCAATGTGGAATTTTCAATTCCACGGAACGATTGAATTTTTTGATTCATATTTCAACCTCCCATAAACTTTCTTAACATAGGGTTCATATCCATCATGTGCTGGCGCGCGATGTCTTCGTATAATTTATAGACTATCATTACAGTAAGCAAAATGCCGGTGCCTCTGCTCAATGAGCCTGTCAAATCAGCAAGCGCTGCCAAAAATCCGACAGTGATTCCGCCCATGATTGTTAAAGGCAAGATATATCTGCCCAATAATCTTTCAAGCACTCTTTCATCTTTTCTGAAGCCGGGAATTTGAAGACCGCTTGAAATCATCTGCTTCGCCTGTGACCGTGCATCCATTCCAGAAGTCTGGACCCAGAAGACGCTGAAAATCACGCTGCCGACAATAAAGAACAACATATAAAATAATGCCTGAAGGTAGGGCGCAGCACCAATGAAAAGTGTGTGCTGCTGGATTACGCTTCTCACAATATCAGGGCCCTGAAGCCAGTATACAAATCCTGAAATTGGGCTGCCGGTAGAAGTGCTGAAAGTTCCAAGCCATGCATGACCGGTATTCTGCAATAGTCTCCCCCACAGCTGGAAATTTGCAATGAGAGCAGCGACAAGTATAACTGGAATGTTTGAGGTATACATGAAAGACAATGGCCATCTTATGCCATGCCCCCTTACCATTCCAAACGAAAGCGGAATTTCAACTTTCATTGCCTGGGCATAAACTGCAATTACAAAAACAAGTATTGTTGAGATTATAGCGAAGATCATTATCAAGGCAGTAGTTACGTCCCCAGCAACTAAGCTCTGAAAAAATGCGGGCACTGCGCCTGATGAATAAGTTGCTCCTGCAACTCCTCCCGGACCGGGCAGCCAGTTAAACGCCTGAATAAAAAGTGATTTGCTGACACCAGCTGCAATGAACAAACTGACTCCCGAGCCAAATCCCCATTTGCTGACAACTTCATCCATAAATAATATCAGCATGCCGCCTAAAAACAGCTGGAAAACCAGTACTAATTCAAGATTAAAGAACAGAGCAGTTCCCCTAAATTGCTCGGCAGGGGCCAATCCGCCTAAAAATACGTAAATCGAACTCTCAAAAATAATAAAAAATATCGACAAAAATTTCTGAGTTCCCTGAAAACCTTTTTTTCCTTCAGGGGTTGTCAGGTCAAATTTCCATATTCCCGAGCCGTTCAATAGCTGCAAAACGATTGACGCAGTGACAATAGGCCCTATTCCCAATGAAATAAGAGAGCCGAATTCTGCGCCGAGAATTATGGATAAAGTCTCAAATCTCTGGAGTGCATTTATTCCAAGGCCGAATAATGGCATCATTCCAAGCACGAAGAATATGACTAAAACAATAGCTGTCCATTTCAGCTTCTCCCGGAAAGAAAGTGTCTTCTGTGTGGGGGATTCCACTTCCGGAAGGTTTGAGATAATTGTTTGCCAAAGAGACATTTTTGATTTTTTATAATATTTTTATTGAACCTTGTTATTATTTACTAGCTTTTTCTCCATTATCAATCATGCCAACAACTTCCCCGCCGGCTTCCCTGACCTTTGCTATTGCTGATTTTGATGCGTAAGGCGCTGTTATTTTGAATTTCATTGAAATCTGCCCGTCGCCGAGCAGTTTATTATAGCCTAATTTTTCCAGCTCAACAGAATAAACTGCGCCTTCTTTCTTAATAATATTTGAAGAAAGCAATCTGTTAAGGTGCTGTTCGAGATAACTAACATTGACTGCATTGATTTTTACTTTTGGAGTTTTGCTCACAAAACCGTGCTTGCCAAAATAGTTTACATCTTTCCAGATGCTGGGTTTCTTTGAATCTGCTCTCTTCCCGGTGCCAGCCATTCCTGCTCCTCCCTGATGGCCTTTTCCTCGATGTTTCTTCTTAGCACCCCAGCCATGCGTCTTGTGGCCCCGCTGCCTGTCATTTTTCTTTCTTTTGTTTACTGTCATTTTAATCAATTAATTTGTTTTTGTTTAGTATTAAAGTTTTGGTTATTGAATATTAATTGTTTTAAATCATCCTCTTAATCAAATCATTGATTGCTGCTCCCCTGTATCCAAGAGTCCCACCGCGCTGGAAGGATTGCTTGATTCCTTTTCTTCCAAAACCTTTTCTTGGAGCATTTAATCTGAAATATCTTTTCATTTTTTTATTGCCAACAACAAAATAATCATTGTATTTTATAAGTTCTTTTGAATCTGATTCACGACCTTTAAATTCTTCGCCGCGCTTCTCGACAAGCAGTTTGAAAGTTTCGTCATCAATCTCGCCCCATGTTATGTAATCCTTTGCCTGTTTGAGCATGCCTATATAAGTTGGAGTGTTAGGGAGCACAACACAAAAATTATTTTTATACAACCTTAGCATTTTCATTGCATCTTCTATGGTAGTCCTTATCATAGTGCGCCCCCTGATTCTTATTGCTGCAAGGTTTCCAGATGCAGTTGCTGGTGCGGCTTTAATTGGCTTAACTTTTGTTCTTTGTTCCATTTTAGTTTGTTAATTTTGACAATCCTTCTACAACACTCAAACTGTTTGCGCTTTTTTCATTTAATTTAACCTGAATAAGCTGCTGCAAAGCGCCGAAGCATGCAAGCAGTAAATTAAGCTTGCTTCTGGTCTGGCCTTCGGTTCTTGACCATACATCCTTTATTCCGGCCAATTTCAGGATTTTCTGGCATTCTTTTTCTACTTTCAATCCTGTCCCTTTAGGAGCAGGTATTAGTGTGATTACAACAGAGCCTGTTTTTCCCGTGACCTTGAATGGAACCGTATGAGCATCACCACAACCACATCCCCAGTCGCCGCATCCTCTTCTTATCTTAATTACATTCAACTTGGCCTGCCTGATTGCTTTTTCCCGTGCAGGGACTGTTTCTTTCGACTTTCCGTAGCCAATTCCAACATACCCATTTTCATTTCCAACAACAGCAAAAGTTGCGAATTTTGGCTTATTGCCTTCCTGTGTTTTTTTCTGTGTTTGCTTGAAAATTCTTTTCTGACCGCCGCCAAATTTGCCCTTTGCCTGGCCGACCATCAGCAAATCAGTCTGCAAATTTTGGAGCAGAGCCTCAACTATCTCAGGCTCAAGTATCTTTATTCTTCTGTCTAAAGCATAATCAATGCTTGTGACTTCCCCACTCTTGACTTGCATTCCGAGAGAAGTTCTTGGCTTCCAGGATTCTTTTTCAAATGCCCCTTTTTTCTTTACTTCCTCAACTATTTCCTGCTCAAGCTCTTTGACTTCTCCAAGCTCTGTAGCCAACCCTTCTTTTGGAGTTTCTATTACAGGCTCCTCGTCAGGCACTGCAGCCTGTTCTGTTTTCTCTTCCGCTTCCAGCTGTTCCTTGACTTTTTCTTCTGTTTTTTTCTTAGTCATGTATTTTACCTTTTATCTCGTTGAAATGTTTTACAGCATCTTCCGGAGCAAGCCCTCTTTTCAAATAATTTGAAAATTGTTTCTCATACTTTTCCTTGTTTGATTTTAATGAATGCGCATATTTTGCAATGTGCTCGCCTGAAATTCTTTCTTTGGAAGGCAGGATTTCCTGATCAAATGGAATTTTAAGCCCAGAGTCAATTGCACCTGCAAGCGCAGAATATAATCTTGAGCCCTTGACAGAGTTGTTGAAACCCAAATCAAAAATTGCTTCCCTGATTCCCTTTTCAATTGATTTTTTGCCTGCCAAAAATCCAACAAGGTAAGCGCTGGATAAATTTCCGTTGTCTCCTTTCCATCCAAGATTTTTTAATGCTTTTGAGCTGACTGTAAGTATTACTTTGTCACCTTTAACGCCGTATTCAACGATTGATGCCTGCATATCCCTTAAAGATTTTCTGACAACAAACCTGGGCCTGCTGGACATCAGAATCCTCATTCTTTTTTTGTAGTATGTCCTTCCCTGCCTTTTCCTTCTGAAAGGGACTGTGAAAATATTACCTCTTTTCATTTTCCACCAACCCCTTCTCCTGTGTGTATATTTTCAAGTGCCTTATGCTTCTGAAAAATCCGCCTTTGCTTTTCATGTAAAGCTCGTGATAATCTGTTGTGGAAATCATTTTATTGTCCCTGAGTGATTTAATAAAATTTCTTTGAAGCCTTATCTTGTTCATCCAAACTCTTTTTGGCGGAAGCCTGGCGGTTTTTTTCCCTTTTCTTGAGCCATGACCTTTCTGCTTGCCGGAGATTTTCTGTTTTTTTGTTTTTCTCGCCCAGAATCGTGATGTGTTTAACACTCTCCTTTTTGTGATTGCACCCTGATTTATCAGGACCCTTACGTCTGATTTGGTGATTGCTTCCTTTATTTCATCAAGCTTTGAAGGGTCAAATCTAATCCTGTGCTCTCCGCATTTCAATACACTTGCCGCTAATCTTCTTTGTACGCTGAACATTTTAGGTCTTTTGTGTTAACACTTTATCTCTTTCTTTTTTCTCAGCTTCTTTTCGCTGCTCATCGGTCATCTTCTCTTCCGGCTTTTCCTTCGGCTTTTCTTTTGCCTCGGGCTTTTTCTCCTCTTTTTTTGACTCGGATTTTTTTTGTGATTTTGATTTCATGAAATTTTCAATCTTCTGAATTGACGCGTCAATATTCAAATTCAAAACCTGAACATTCAGCTCTTTTGCCTTTTTTAAAATTTCGAGCTTTTTCTTTCTGCCTGCAGTTTTTGGGACAATTATTCCCTGAGTGCCTTTTTTTATTTTTGAAACTTCCTCGGCTGAAAAAACTCTTACCATCTCAAGCCCTGTTGAGTGCAATCCCCTGACAGCTGCCGGAGACTTGTATCCGGGCGACGGCATTTTTCTTCTGCCTTTGAAATGGTGCCTTATCTTTGAATGGACACCTTTTGGCTTTCTCCATTTATAATTAAGCTTCATTCTCTTGGGATTATCCTGCCTGATAAACTCTGGCTTGCGTTCTTTCA
>CAYHTH010000043.1:0-2349 GCA_964359525.1 uncultured Methanosarcinales archaeon
TAAATCAGCTGCTCAATAATCCTAGCCATCTTGAAATCCTTGTAAGTCAATGCGTTCTCATCCCACGTCGTCAATGAAATCCGGACTTTATTGTTTCGTATTGTAATATCGGGATAATGGTACTCGTGCGTTGCATTCTCTCCGACTTTAGATGCAAAATCCATTGCTTCCTTGAAATCCTTGAATTCAAATTCCTTGTAAATAGATGTATAATCGTCCATTTCCCAGCCAGGCAGTTCCTGAAGCCTGTCATGGATGTCCTTGATGGATAAATGCTCTTCCATAAATGGCATCTTTGGCTTTAATTTATATAAATCTTTTTATAGTACTTAAGCACTTATACGCTGAAATACACTAAAAATGCACAAGCTACATCTTTCAAAAAACGCATTAACAATCCTCGAACATCGCTATCTCAGGAAGAATGCAAAAGGCAATGTAATAGAAAAGCCTGAAAATATGTTCAGGAGGGTTGCAAAAAATATTTCTCTTGCAGATGCAAAATACAGATACTCAAAGCAAATAAAAAAAATTCAAAAAAAATATAAAAAAGAATTTTATGATATTGTCGAGATTAAAGAATTCAAAAAATTAATTGGAAATGACAAGGAATTAAAAAAAACAGAAGAAGAGTTTTACAATTTAATGGCTTCACTGGATTTTCTGCCAAACTCGCCGACATTATTGAATGCAGGAAGGAAATTGCAGCAGCTGGCAGCATGTTTTGTGCTTCCTATTGAAGATGACATTGATTCAATATTCAAGATTTTGCACGACACTGCAAGAATACACAAGACAGGAGCGGGAACAGGATTTAATTTTTCCAGGCTGAGGCAAAAAGGCGATTTAATCGAGGGCGCAGGATACACTTCCGGCGCAGTCTCATTCATGAAAATTTATGATGCTGCAACAGAGCAAATCAAGCTCGGGGGGACTTTGAGAGGGGCAAACATGGGAATTTTAAATTTTGACCACCCTGACATTGAAGAGTTTATCACAGTAAAAAGCGACCCGAATGCTTTGACGAATTTCAACGTTTCAGTTGCAATAACCGACAAATTCATTCAAGCTGTAAAGAAAAATAGGGAATACAATTTGATAAGCCCAAGAACAAAAAAGCCCGTGAAAAAAGAAAGCGCGAAAAGAATTTTTGAAATGATATCGCAGCAGGCATGGGACAATGGAGACCCAGGAGTAATTTTCATCGACAGAATAAACAAATTCAATCCGACTCCGGAGCTTGGGATGATTGAATCAACAGACAGCTGCGGGGAGCAGCCACTGCTTCCTTATGAATCATGCAACCTTGGAAGCATCAACTTATCAAATATTGTTCAAAACAAAAAAATAAATTATGAAAAATTGAGAAAAGTAATCCACGCAGCAGTGCATGTTCTTGATAACGTAATAGACATGTGCAACTATCCGCTGAAGGAAAACAGGAAAATTGTCGAGAAGAACAGGAAGATTGGATTGGGGATAATGGGATTTGCGGACATGCTGATTAAGCTGGGCATTGCCTATGATTCAGATGAAGGATTAAAAAAAGCAGAGGAAGTGATGAAATTTATTTCAGAAGAATCAAAGAATGCCTCAATGAAACTGGCAAAAACAAGAGGAACTTTTCCGTCGTGGAATAAAAGCATCTACAGGAACAAGAGGAAACTGAGAAACGCAACAACAACAACCATTGCTCCGACAGGGACCATAAGCATAATTGCAAACACTTCCAGCGGCATAGAGCCATTATTTGCTCTGAGCTATGCAAGAAGAACAGCTGAAGGAAAAAATCTGATTTATTTCCATGAGGAATTAAGAAAAGTGCTGATTGAGAAGAGCCTTTACAGAGACGAAATAATAGAGAAAATAAACAGAGAAGGCTCGTTAAAAGAGATTAATGAATTTCCCAAAGCTTTGAAAGAAATTTTTGTTATTGGAAGTGATATTGGGCCGGAATGGCATGTAAAGATGCAGGCAGCCTTCCAGAAATATGTCGATAATGGAATTTCAAAAACCGTTACTTTGCCGAAAGATGTGAGTGCTGGGGATGTTGAAAGAATATTTTTGCTGGCGCATGAGCTTGGATGCAAAGGAATTTCAATTTATAGATCTGGCAGCAGAGAGGGACAAGTAATTTATTTAAGATCAAAAAGGAACGAGCAGATAACTTTAAAGGATTTTGTCAAAAACCACAATTTACGGCATGTATAGTGGTTTTTGGGCATGCTCAAAAAATTTTACAAAATCAATGGATATAAAAATTTTTGACATTTCAGGAAATAAAATGAACTTTTTCATGATACACGGAATTTACGGCCATCCGGAAGAAAACTGGTTTCCTTGGCTGAA
>CAYHTH010000043.1:2449-6470 GCA_964359525.1 uncultured Methanosarcinales archaeon
TTTATGACAACCTTTAAAAAACATTAAATAACCCATTCCGTAATGGGCGAAGTAGAAAAACTAAAAAATGATTATAATATTAAAAAAGAAAAAATAGGGGAAAGGTTAATCCAATTCCAGAAATTCTTTAACGGGCCATATTCATGGAATTATTCAGGCAATGAATTGAAACTTCTTACTTCTGAAGCAAAAGACGACCACAGGATTTTTGAAGAATTGTCTTTTTGCATTTTCACAGCAAACACAAGCGCTGAAATGGGATTGAAAGCAGTTGATGCTGTAAGAAATGTCCTAATAACTGGAAGCGCAGACGACATGACCAGAAGACTGGAAGGAATTTACAGGTTCAATAATGTGAGGCCTGCGCATATAATACATACAAGAAATTATTTAAAAAATTCATTGAATTTTGAATTGAAAAATAAAATAAAGTCTTTCAAAAACAAAAATGAACTGAGGGATTATTTTGCATTAAATAAAGACATAAAAGGATTGGCGTACAAGGAAGCATCGCATTTCCTGAGAAATATCGGATTTAAAGGCTATGCAATTCTGGATAAACATATAATTAATTCATTGCATGAATTTGGGGTTCTGCCGACAAATGACAAGCCAAAAAATGCAAAAGAATATCTTGAAACCGAGAAGAAATTCATTGATTTCTCAAAGCAGATTGGAATTGACATGGATGAATTGGATTTATTATTGTGGAGCAGAAAGAACGGAAGGATTTTGAAATAAGATGGTAAAAAATATAGACAAAATAATTGAACTATTGAAAGAGGAAGTAAAGGATTTTGAAAATCCTGTTGTTTCCAAAATGGGAGAGATTCAAAGAGACCCATTTAAAGTTCTGATTTCATGCATTCTGAGCTTAAGAACACAAGATAAAACTACCGGTCCGGTTTCTTTGAAACTTTTTGAAGTCGCTGATACTCCGCAAAAATTAGCTAAGATGCCGTTAAGCAAAATACAAAAAATTATCAGACCGGTTAATTATTACATAACAAAATCAATTAGGATAAGACAAATTGCGAAAGACATAATTCAGAAATATGATGGAAAAGTTCCTGATAGTTTTGAGGAATTAATGAAGTTAAAAGGGGTTGGTAAAAAAACAGCAGCAATAACCATGGTTTACGGGCACCAGAAGGCTGATTATATACCAGTTGATATCCACGTTTTTATTATTAGTAACAGATTAGGATGGGTTAAAACCAAAAATGCAGAACAAACAATGGATGAACTAATGAAAGTAGTGCCAAAAAAATACTGGCATGATCTGAATGATTTATTTGTTCTGCATGGGCAAAATATATGCTTTACCAATTCCCCTATTTGCTCAAAATGCCCAATCCGGAAGTATTGCCCAAGAATTGGCATTGTTAGAAGCAGATAAATTATATTCTAAACACAATTAACCTAAAAATAAACTTACTTAATATAAACTTAATACAAAAACTTAATAAACGGCTTCAAAATCACTTAGTTTATGGAAAAAGATGCTGTTTCTATAAGAGTAGCAAGAGATGAGCTAACTAAAATAAGAGATAATGCCCTTGTCGTTGGATTTTTCAAAAACAAAACAAATTTGTCAGGAGAATTAAAAAAATTTGATGACGAAAATGGGAATCTGATAAGCTCATATATCAAAGACATGAAGTTCGAGGCTGAAAAATCCGAGATTAAGAATATTTACGTCAATAAAAAAGTAAAAAATGTTGTTATTGTCGGATTGGGGGAAGAAGACAAATTCAATTTTGAGATTTTGTCAAATATTGTTGCCGATGTTGCAAAAAAGCTAAGGGACAGTTCTGTAGATAGTTTTACATTATCCTTAAACTCTTTTAAGAATAATAAATTAAGCGAAGAAGAGACGGTTGAAAAAATTGTTTTGAGCTTGCGAATGGCGTTGTACAAATTCAATGACTACAAAACAAAAGACAAGGAAAAAGTAAAAAGCTTAAAAGAAGTTACAATTGCGACTGACTCAAACAAAAATTTTGATTCTCAAATAAAATTTGCTTTAATAGTCGGAGAGGCTGTTGTTAAGACAAGAGATCTAGTGAATTTGCCGCCGAATGTTGTCAATCCGGAATATGTTGCTTCTTACGCAAAAGAGTTGGCAAGGAAAAATGGATTAAAATGCACTGTGTTTAATGAGAAGCAGATTGGCAAGATGAAAATGGGATGCCTGTCAGCAGTCGGAAGAGGTAGCATCAATAAACCTAGATTAGTTATTCTAGAATATAATGGGGCAGGAAAGGAAAAGCCAATTGCGCTTGTCGGAAAAGGTGTTACTTTTGACACCGGCGGATACAATCTGAAGCCTTATCCTTACATTTTAAACATGAAAGACGATTTGGGTGGCGCGGCTGCGTCAATACATATCATGGAAGTGTGCGCAAAATTAAAACTGCCAGTTAATTTAATTGTTGTAACTCCGTTATGCGAGAATATGATTGATGCTGATGCTTTCAGGCCAGATGATATTTTAACTGCATTTAACGGAGTAACAGTTGAAATAAAAAATACTGATGCAGAAGGAAGATTGATTTTGGCTGACGCTTTGTCTTATGCAGCAAGTTTAAAGCCAAAGGCAATTATTGACATTGCATCTCTTACTGGAGCAAGCATGGTTGTTTTAGGGCCCATTGGAACTCCAATTATAAGCACAGACGAAAAATTGACAGAGAAATTGAAAGAAGCTTCAAAGAAAAGTTTGGAAAGGGTTTGGGAGCTTCCGCTGTGGCCGGAGTACGACGACAGCATAAAGAGTGACGTTGCCGATATAAAAAACATAAGCGAAGAGGGAGATGCTGGAGTAATTATCGGTGCTGCTTTCCTGAAAAATTTTGTTGATGATTTGCCGTGGCTGCATATTGACATAGGAACAACCGTCTGGTCAAAATCCGACAAAGGAATTTTGACAAAAGGCGGAACAGGGGCAACAGTAAGATTAATGGTTGAGTTCTTGAAAGAGTGGAAATAAATGTTTTAAATACTAATAATAAGCACAATTTCTGACAATGAGCATACAAAAATCTCGGCGGAAAACAAAAAAACTGAAGTATAAGAGAAAGTCTCAAAATAAAAGAATTGACGGATTTGGCATGTTCAAAGGAATTCCTCATTTCAAGAGAGAGGATAAAGGTGACAGTCATTTTTGAATAATAACATTTTTAAAACACTAATTATTCCTTAAAACTATGTACGACGTAATTATCCTGGGAGCAGGCGCTGCCGGAATGACTGCAGCTATTTACACTTGCAGAAAGAAGCTTAAGACTGCAATTCTGAGCATAGATGTCGGTGGACAGACTAATCTTACAAACCATATCGAAAATTACCCTGGCACCGGCCCAATGAGCGGTCCTGAGCTGATGCAGAGGTTTCAGAATGAGGCTGTTGGATTTGGTGCAGAGATAATAATGGGCAAAGCAACCAAGGTTGGCAAAACCTCAAATGGTTTCAAAGTCACTTTGGCGAATGATGAATCTTACGAATGCAAAGCTTTGATTCTCGCATATGGAAAAGTTCCAAGAAGCCTGGGAATTGAAAATGAAGACAAGTTTCTTGGAAGGGGAGTTTCAACTTGTGTAACTTGTGATG
Source organism: uncultured Methanosarcinales archaeon (assembly GCA_964359525.1). Taxonomy (GTDB): domain Archaea; phylum Nanobdellota; class Nanobdellia; order Woesearchaeales; family GW2011-AR4. The sequence goes on from CAYHTH010000043.1 coordinate 6,062, forward strand.
CCCCATTGTACAGAAACAGGGAAGTCGTTGTTATCGGCGGAGGAAATTCTGCAATTGAAGGCGCATTGGAGCTTGCAACTCTTGCAAAAAAAGTTTACCTGATTCACAGAAGAGACACTTTCAGGGCCGATGAAGTTACTGTTGAAAAATTAAAAGAGCAAAAAAATGTTGAATTGGTTTTGAACAGCGTTTCAACAAAAGTTATTGGAGATAAAAATGTTGACGGCATTGAAGTTGAAAATATTGCTACAAAAGAAAAAAGGCAATTGAAAGTTGAGGGGATTTTCATTGAGATTGGATATATGGTAGATACTTCTTTCGTGCAGCACCTTGTAAAAGTCAATGATAAGAAAGAGATAATTGTTGATGAAAGGGGAAATACCTCACATCCTGGAATTTTTGCATGCGG
>CAYHTH010000044.1:0-6451 GCA_964359525.1 uncultured Methanosarcinales archaeon
CCCTTCCCCCGCATATTAATTTTTTATTAATTTATTATGATGACAAGATAAGAATATAATTTTTCCAAATTAAAGAAATAATTATTCTAACTTTTTGGCGGATTAACTAAACCTTCCAGTCTCTGCCTAAAAACTTTTCCAGATAATGTTTTTGATGCCAAGCGGTGTTCTTCCCTTGCCTGCTCAAAACCTGCCATATCAAATGATTTTCCCCTTTGGGCTAGGATTTCCTGTGTAAGCTCTATTGGAAAGCCGAAAGTTTCATACAGATGGAAAACTTGAGTTCCTGGTATGGGTAGTTCTGATGAAGAACTGATTAACTTATCAAGCTCTGCTCTGCCCTTTGCTAACGTTCTTTGGAATGTATTATGTTCTCTTAAGAATACTTCATATGCAAAACGCTCATTTGCAATTTTTTTTTCTCCGCCAAGGACATAAAGTGTATCCTTGAGCATACCCTCAAAATCATTGACTCCAAGCAGCGCTGCATTGTAAATTGCCCTTCTTAATAATCTTCTTAGTGTATATCCTTGAAGCTTATTTGAAGGAACTATTCCTTCATCAGCAAGATAAGTAGAAGCCCTCAGGTGGTCGCTTATCACATGAACACTTGATGAGCTGTAATCCGTTCTTGTAGCATGAGCTTTAGCAATTTCAGAGAGCTGGTCAAGCGGGAAAATATCATATACTGTAGGTTTATTTTGCAGTATAACTGCAAGCCTCTCTAGACCTGCACCAGTATCAACCACCCTTGGCACTAATAGGTCTAATCTTCCGTCAGGCTGCCTGATATAAGTCATGAATACCCCTGCATTCCATATTTCAACAAATCTTGGTGACTCATCACCGGGCACTGCATTCGGGCCAAACTCCTTGCCTCTGTCAATATAAACTTCTGTGCAGGGTCCACAGGGGCCTACATCCCCCATTGACCAAAGATTATCACTTGCAGGTTTTCTATAAATTTGATGAGGCTGGATGCCAAGAGACTGCCATATTTTAACTGACTCTTCATCTGCAGGTATTGAAGAATCACCTTCAAAAACAGTGATTGCAAACTTACTTGAAGCAAGACCAAAATCATCAGTCAGCAGTTGATATGCAAGCTCTAGTGCCCTATCTTTCCAATAATCTCCGATTGACCAGCTGCCAAGCATGTTAAAGTACGTCAAAGTCCGGGCGTTTTGCCCAACCCTGTCAATATCAATTGTACGCAGACAGCTTTGGCTGGATGTTAACTTATTAGCTGGCGGCTCTCTAGCTCCGACAATATATGGTTTGATAGCCTGCACTCCAGAATTAATGAATAACGAGGAAGGATCATCAGGGCCTGGGATAAGCCCTCTGTCCGGAACAAGATGATGGCCGTTTCTTAGGAAAAAATCAAGAAACTTTCCCCTGATTTCTTGTACGTATTCCATTTTTCAAAATAATGCTTCTTTATTTATAAAGTTTACTTGTATTAACTACAATGTAGTAAATTTAATTATTGGTAATAAACTTGCCTTATTCTTGTATAAGTTTCGAACGAAATCTTTTTTTCCAAAGCAGCTAAAGTTGAATCTATAGTTCTTCTCGAGTTCATGCCTAAGATAACAGATGTAACCGGTTTGATACCGGTAACAAAATTTAGGGCATAAAATGGAAGGTCTACTCTTTGAATCCCCAACTGCTTGCATAAATCTTCTATTTGTGCAGGTTCAGTTTGATTTTTTGCGCCGTATTGAGTGAGTGCGCCATGCTCTAGTGGGGCCCTTGCTAAAACACCAACATTTTGTGTGTTGAGTCTTTGTGCAACGTCAATAGCCCATTGCTGAAGCAGGCTTATTGGCAGCTGGACAAAATCAACATAAGGCGCTCTAATTCTGACATCGTCAGAATTCATCCAGTTTGGAAGTGAAATGCCGACTGTTTTTGAATATCCTTTATCTTTTAACATTCTAAGATTATCTAAAAGCTCAAAAACGTGATGGTCATCCCAGCTTGTACTCCAGTTATGAAGCTGCAGCATGTCTACCGAATCTAGATTTAAAGACTTTAGAATTTCTTCTGTCTTGCGCTCCAAATATTCTCTAGGGTAGGACTCATTCAATGGAGATTGGTTCTCGGGCTTTTTAATTCCAGGAATTTTCGTGCTAATTAATATTTCAGGATGCCTCCCTTTCAATGAACCGATGAGAGCATCTAATCTACCTTCACAATATACCGGTGATGTATCAATTGCAGTTATATTCTGAGAAATTGCATATTCTATAATACCCATCGACTCTTCCAAAGTATTTGAATCCCTAATTTTCCAAGTGCCAAGCGTAATTGAAGGAACTCTTAATCCGCTTGAGCCGAGAACTTTGGTTTCAATCATTTTTGGTAATGATAAACTATTTCCCTTATTCTTGAGAAATAAGCCGAAAGGTCTACCTTTCCCGTTCCATCTAACATTGAGACTGTGATTAAATTTCCAAAGCCAAAGCTTGGCTTTACAATATCTGAACTTAAAAACACTCCTCCGCGAACATCACTTGCCATTCTAAGTGGAAAACCATGACTGTCCACTGCATTATTCAGAAATCTCCTAACATCAAAAGAATAATTATCTGCTAAGACATTTCCGTTTGGATAAACAACTCCGTTAGCATTGTCTAGCCTTTGAATCCTTTCATTAACTCCTCTTCTTTCATCATCAGTCAGGGCAAGTTTATTTCTATTTACAATTGCCCTCCCTCCGATGTAAAGGTGCTTCGCGAAATGGATGTTCCCGTGCTTGTATGCAAATTCCCTAACATCGACAACATCTGCAAGATTGGGCTTTATTATTATTGAAGATAAGCCCAGCATATTTGAATCAGTTCCATAAATCTGAAATGAATCTATAATAGGTCGGGGAATTTGTGCACCGTTCAAAGTCCCATATTTTAATGATATCTTTGGATTTAATGTCTGGCTATTTTTCTCCGGGTCTAGTGATTCAAGTTTAAGCATCATGTTCACACTTTTAGCATGAAGTTGCCGAACCAAATTCGGAGTCAAATGCAAAACATTTGTAGATAGCAGCACACGGATCCCTTTTTCATCTGCAACATCAATCAATTTCATTACTCTTGACGGGTTTAAGAGTGGCTCGCCCTCGCTGCAAAGAAATATGGTCTTTCCGCCAAGCGCGCCAAATTGCCTTATTACATCTTCCAGATGCTTACCATTGAGTTTAGGAACACCTGGTGAGTCAAAAATGCTATAAAACCTTTCAGTCCTGCCAGATTCAGTAAAGCAGTATATGCACTCGCTTGAGCAACCTCCAGCTAAGTTAATGTCTAAAACTAAAGGGGATTTAGCATCTCCGTGCAAAAAATCATCAAGGGTTTGTTTATCAAAATTATATGCAGGGACTGTAGGCAGTGCGAATTTCCATCTAGGGCCATCATAGGACATCAAAAGCAGATTGCTCATACTTGTCTCCTTCCGAATTTGGCAGCCAGCAGGGTTTGTTGTGTTTGTTCCTGATTCCCCTCAGTTCCATATTTGTAAGACATTGTCCTCCCCCAAGTTTGTGGCGCATTGAACATCTTATCCAAAACACTGCAAAATGCGCTGACTTCACTGAAGCCTAAAGAAGATGAAAGATGGCAGGGATAGATTCGCATTGAACTCCAAAAAGGATCCTGGATCGTTGAGGTTCCAAATCTTTGGTTATATGCTCCAAGATTTCTTTCTGTGGCAGTTCCGGGGTAAACCATTAATGGTGCGCATGAGACAGACTTTATATGTTCAGCCAACCCCATCATATAACCTAAAGTCTCTTTTAGAGTCTCTGACGTTTCCCCTGCATAAAATAAAAAATTTAGCTTTAATATAAAATCATCAATACCGGCTGACATGGTAATTAAATCAGTTGATTTTTTTAAGTATCTCTCCGGATTTCTTGTCTTGTTCATTCTGAGGAGGATATCAGGGCTTGCTGATTCAGGGCTGGCGTTAAGAACTGACAATCCATTTTGTGCTGCGAGCTCCAAATAGGATTCCCACGGCACATCAACTCTTATCTCAGTTGTCCACTGGACTTGTTTTTGCCCCATTGCGCGTATCATTTCAACGGCATATCTTGGGTTTGCACCAAAAGTTGACGCGAGAATTGCATACATATTCCTATTTCCAAAATGGTTAAATGCATTGTCAAGCTCTCTTTGAAATGTTTCTGGCGTTCTGAGATTAATTTTGCCATTGTATTGGTATTGCGACATGCAAAAAGTGCATGCACTGTTTCCAGAGCCATAGCAGCCCCTGCTTTCTTCTACATACGGGATAAATCTATCAGCGCCGGGATAGATATCCCATCGTGTTAATGGAAGGTCATTGATATTGATTCTTGCGACTCTCTGCCTGTTAACGGCCAATGAACTGTCTTTGCCCCTGGAAATCGTGCCAGGCATTCCCTCTATTGGCTGTAAATGCTCAATCCTTCTTACAATCTCTAACGTAGTAGATTCTCCTTCGTGTAATACCAGCATGTCGATATTTCTTGTATCCGCAAACACCCTCTCTTCCAAAGGAGCTATGTGCGCCCCTCCTGCAACGACCAATGTTTTAGGATAGTATCGCTTAACAACCTCTGCAACTTTTAGGGCATTAGGGTATGACCATCCGGAAAAACAGCTTATCCCGACGACAGTTGGCATGTTTGCGCCAAGGTGTTCCTCAAGTTTTGCAGTATCCTGCTCTTCAAGTAAGTCCAGAATTTTGACTTCGATTCCGTGGGATGCCAGAAAACTTGCAATTGAGAGCAAACCAGGATTAAATGATTTCTGAACTTTGTGTTCAGGATTAAAAATATTTCCAGTTCTCGCATAGTCCGGAACATGGGTAACCGTAGAAGGGTTCACCAATAGCACTTCTATATTATTCATGGTTCCAATTTTATGGGTGCAGTCTGCCAGGTTCTCTTGATATAATTAATGCGTCCCTGATATTTTGCAGGTTCAGCAGTTTTTGGACAAGCCTGTCAAATCCAATTCCTCCTCCACCAAAGGTTGGCAATCCCTGCCTGTATGCATCTACCAAGTGGGGAACTGATATTTCCAAATCCAAATCCTGTTCTCTTGCCTGTTTTAATAATGTGTCTAAGTCATTGACTTTTAGCGCGCATGTTGAAATCTCCCTTCCCCTGTACAATACATCAAAAGAGTGAGTTAACTGAGGATTGTCATCATGCCTTTTGTAGTAAAAGAACCTATAAGCGGCAGGGTAACTTCCGACGACCAAAAAGTCTGAGCCATGCTCTCTTGCAGCCCAATCTCCCAATATAGTCTCATCCGCCTTGGAAAGGTCATCCCACTGCTCCTTGCGCACGCCATTTCCCGCAAGAATCTTGTACGCATCCTGGATTGATATTCTTGGAAACTTCACCGGCGGCCTAATATTTAAATTTAATCCTTTACCCACACCTTCATCGCAAAGCCTGTTGACGGCGTAGACTAGCATGTCTTCAAATTCGTCTATGACATCATCAACACATTTTACGGGAGTTCCTCTGGAATTGACTGAAAAATCTGCATCTATTGCAACAAACTCGGCGACGTGGTCAGGACCATATTTTTGCTCCATCCTAAAAATTGGGCCTATTTCAAATACCTTGGGTATGCCCGCCGCAATCAAAATCGACTTGTATGTCTGGGGGCCTTTTGAAAGAATAGCCGGCTCCCCAAAAAAATCGATTTGAAAAGGAGTAATTGTCTGCTCCAGTCCTTGGGAAACAATCTTTGGAGAGGTTAGTTGCTCATATCCATTAGAGACAAAATATTCTCTAAAATAATGCTCAAGAAGTGTCCTTAATCTCAAGACATCTTTCCCCGGGGCAGTATTAAATCTCTGCCATGGCACATACCAAAACTGATTTTCTTTAAGCGCATCTACCACTGTCAACCCCCAATTCTAATATTATAGCAATGTAACCTTGCCTCCTTTTTAAAATTTACTACTTTTAAGTATGAATAAATTTCTAACGTTAAATTTAAATAATTGCAAGAGGATACTCCTAAAATGGAAATCAAAAAATTACAGAACGAAATAAAAAGAATGTTTGATAAAAGCTCAAGATTCAAAAAGCACACAAAAGAGGGAATTATGACTCATATAGTCGAAGAGCTAGGTGAGGTTTCAAGGCAGTTAATCAATGAGAAATACAGAAAAGACAAATTTGACAAAAAAAAGCTGGCCGAAGAGATAGGCGATGTATTAATTTTGATAAATTATTTATCATCTGAATATGACATTGATTTATCCAAGGAGATGGAATCTAAATTGAAACGTCTTAAAAAAAGAGTGAATTCAAAGTAAAATTTTTAAAATAACGCTCGTAAAGAGAAGGGGCGCACTTTACTGCTGATATGTAATCCTTTTGGATTATTTTCTTTTCACAAACTTTTAAAAATGAGCCTAATTATCAAATTCCAACGCCTCT
>CAYHTH010000045.1:0-6418 GCA_964359525.1 uncultured Methanosarcinales archaeon
CCTATTTTGCAGAGGAAAATCCACAACAAGCAATTGATTTACTTTGACAACGCTGCAACATCGCAAAAGCCAAAGCAAGTTATTGATGCAATTGATGATTACTACAAAAACCATAACGCAAACATTCACCGAAGCATTCACCAGATTGGAGAAGAAGCAACAGAAGCTTACGAAAAGGCCCATGAAAAAACTGCAGATTTCATAAATGCAGGTTCATACCAAAATATTGTTTTCACGAAGAATACAACAGAGTCATTGAACCTATTAGCCTATTCATTGACTTCAAAATTGAAAAAGGGAGATAAGATTGTAATCTCGCAGATGGAGCATCACTCTAATTTTGTTCCATGGCAGCAGCTTGCAAAGCAAAGAGGATTAAAATTAAATTTTATCAAGATTGATGAAGAAGGAAATCTGGACCAAAATAGTGTGCAGGAAAATATAAACAAGAACACTAAAATTGTTTCATTAACTCATGTTTCAAATGTTTTGGGAACAATAAATCCAATAAAGGAAATTGCAAAAATTGCCCATGAAAATGGCGCTTTGATGGTTGTTGACGGCGCGCAGTCGGTTCCGCACATGCCAATTGATGTCAAGCAGTTAGATGCAGATTTTTTTGCTTTCAGCGGGCATAAAATGCTTGGCCCGACCGGAATCGGAGCCTTGTACGGCAAAAAAGAACTGCTGGAAGAAATGCAGCCGTTCCTGTACGGCGGCGAAATGATACGCGAAGTAAGTTTTGATGATACTACATTTAACGAACTGCCATGGAAATTTGAAGCTGGCACTATGAATATTGCAGAAGCCGTCGGATTAAGCGCTGCAATTGATTATTTGAATCAAGTTGGAATGGAGCAAATAAGGAATAGGGATAAAGAGCTTGTTGATTATGCAATGGCGCAATTAAAAGAAATTGAATGGATAAAAACTTACGGCCCGAAGGAAAGGGGCGCAGTTATCTCGTTCAATGTAAAAGGAGTTCATGCCCATGATGTTGCACAGATACTTGACAGCGAGGGAATTGCAGTCAGGGCGGGCCATCACTGCTGCATGCCTTTAATGAGCATATTAAATGTTCCGGCGACAGCGCGAGCATCATTTTATCTGTACAACACAGAAAAAGAGATTGATAATTTTATAGAAGCACTGTACAAAGTTAAGAAAATTTTTGGAGTTTAAAATAAAAATACAAATAAGATTCAGGTTAAAACTATATTTTTATTGACGGATTATGGTACAAATTAATAGAAGGGAGGCAATTGGAGCAACTTTGGAGTTAATTGTAGGAGCATCTCTGGGCGGTTGCACATCTTCCGGTGAAAAACCATTAAGAAATCTGAGAAAAGAAATACTCGATATGGGCTATGAAGTTGCAGAACTGCATGAAGTACAAAATCCTTCTGATTTCATAGTCTTGTATGGAGACTTGCATACTTTATTCCAGAGACAAGCTATTGAATTATTTAATCACTTACAAGCCCAAGGCATCAGTTTGGTATGCAATGAAGGGTACAGCGGAAAATACAATGGGCAGGATTATAGATTTGAAAGAGAAGTTATCAGGCAGGGCAAAGCTCAGATTTTTGGCATAGATAATGATGAACTTTTTTCATTAGCGGACGATTTCAGCGAATATAATATCCTAAGACTGCAAAATCTTGGTAAAGCACCTACAGCGGATCAGGAAGCTCTCGAAAAAAGGATAATGGAAAAGATAAGAGAATATGACGGAAGACAAATTGGAGTCCTAGAATTAAGGGAAAAATATATTGAGTTGGACAATAAATATGCCAGAGATGAAAGAAGTTTCATGTCTGCAAAAGAAACTTTGAGAGTAATGAGGGAAACTAGTAAAAATAAAGCTTTTATGATTTATGGCTCAAATCATGTAGATGAACTAGTTCCAGAACTTAATAAATTAGGAATATCTGTGCTGTTAGTTATGTATAAAAATATAAAATTGAGATATAAATAAATTAAAATAAAGATTCAAAAAATAAAATGGATGACATAGAGATGATGTATCAGGAGCAAATCCTGGACCATTACAAAAACCCAAGGAATTTCGGGAAGATAATGAACGCAACAATCCACCACCATGAAAAGAATCCATTATGCGGTGACGAGCTTGATGTGTATTTTTTGATTGATGATGGCAGAAATATCGCTGACGTCAAAATTTACGGCAGAGGATGCGCAATTTCGCAGGCAAGCGCATCAATGCTGACTGAAAAAGTCAAGGGAAAAAGCATTGATGAAATAAAAAAGCTGAAGAAAGACGACATTTTGGAAATGCTCGGCATTCCAATCAGCGCAGCGAGATTAAAATGCGCTTTGCTGTCGTTCGATACATTCAAAAATGCAATATTAATATTTGAAAAATATGTCAAAAACCACAATTTGAAATAATTTATAAATGGTTTTTGAGCATGCTCGAAAATCTGTGATTTTCGACACATAAAAGAGCCTGGAGTTGAAGGAAAAAGATGAAAAATTAATTTGATTAAAATAATAAAATCAAAATCAATGGAGTGATAAACTATGACAGACGAATTAATTATAAAAGATTTGCATGTTAGCATTGAAGGCAAGCGAATATTGAATGGAGTAGACTTAGTTGTGAAGAAAGGAGAAGTCTGCGCCCTTATGGGTCCTAATGGAAGCGGAAAATCAACTTTGGCTTATACTTTAATGGGTCATCCAAAATACACTGTAGACAAAGGAGAGGTTTGGTATAAAGGAAAAAATATACTTGAACTAAGCCCGGATGAAAGGGCTAAATTAGGATTGTTTTTATCATTCCAGTATCCGCAGGAAATTCCAGGAGTTTCAGTTTCAAACTTTTTGAGGACGGCTTACAATGCAGTAAAGCAAAATCCATTGCCGGTGCCTGAATTTGTAAAATTACTAAAGGAAAAAATGCACTTGCTGAAAATAGAAGATAAATTCGCAAGAAGATACTTAAATGAGGGTTTTTCAGGCGGAGAGAAAAAAAGAACAGAAATACTGCAGATGGCAGTTCTTCAGCCGGATATGGCAATCCTAGATGAAACAGATTCCGGATTGGATATAGATTCATTGAAGGTTGTCGCGGAAGGAGTCAACACGCTGATAGGCCCAAACACCGGATTTTTAGTTATAACGCATTACCAAAGGCTGTTAAACTATATCACGCCGGACAAAGTCCACGTAATGGTCAGGGGCAAAATCGTAAAGAGCGGCGGAAAAGAGCTTGCGCGTGAATTAGAAGCAAGGGGTTATAATGAGTATAAGGAATTTGAAAAAGATGAGCTAGCCTAATCTTATTTTTTCTTAATTTCTTTCTTAAACTCAAAATAAGAATAAGCAATAGCATAAAAAGTTGCAATCAAAACCGGAATAATCACAAACCAGACTGAATAAGCCGGAAATAAAATCCCTATTAGTGCAATTATACCGGAAATTTTGAACAGCTTGCCTCCAATTTTGTGAGTCTTATCCCAGACAGCATCACTGCTTAATGTCCACGGAGTTCTTATGCCGATAAACCAGTTTCTTTTAGAGTTTTGGATTAATATTCCGAGATAGTAAAACAGCAAGGCAAATGCTGGCACAAGCATTAAGCTCATGTTAAACACAATTCCAAGATTCCAAGCTATTATTAAAGCATAAATATAATTTATGAAAATTGTAAAAATCAGTATGAACATATCATAATAAAAACTGAAATTTTTAATATTCTGCTTTAGCGGGTCTATTTTCGGGATTGCAATGAACAGAATGAAAAAGACAAGAGAGATAATTGGAACAAGAAGCAATCCCCAGAATCTGGGCATGTAGCCGTTGACATTCCCGCTTGCGTCCCAATGCGAAGCCATTTTAGCCGGCATTTTTTGGTAAAAATAAAAAGCAGCGATAAAAGACAGTAAGATTAAAGCCAGTGCAATAAGTTTTATTTTTTTCATGCCAAAGGCTTTATTTTGGTGCTTAATTAATTTTTCTGTTATGAACTATAACCCAAACATTTAAATTCAAAAACGATTTCAGCTTTGTTAATATGGAACGGCAAACAACCGAAACAATAATCACTTTGACAGAGAAAGCGGCAGCTAAAGTAAAGCAGATGCTAAAGAAAGAAAACAATGAGAATTATGGCTTAAGATTGGGGGTAGTTGCAGGCGGATGTTCCGGCTATATGTATGAGATTCAATTGGAAAAAGAAGCAAAAGAAAATGATTTGGTTATAGAAGACAAGGGAATCAAAATATTCATCAACCCTGAAAGCATCGCTTTCATGAAAGGCTCTACTGTTGATTACAAAGATGCGCTGCAGAATTCGGGGTTTAAAATCAATAATCCAAATGTAAAAAGAACCTGCGGCTGCGGGCATAGCGTTGGGTAATTAAACTATAATTATATTAAATCTCGAGCAAATTTTTTGCTTTCATTATATTCTTTTGCCGTTATTCCCAATTGTATTCCTTTATTTTTTGCAGATTCCTGCAAATCAAATATACTTTTATGCAATATTTCCGCAGCTTTACCTATTGATATTCTTCCTTTAGAGCATAATTTCAACAAATACTCTTCTGCGCCACTGTAAAGAAACTGTTTTATTGCTGCAGTTTTAGTCGTATGCTCATCTTTGCTTCTAATTTCTGCCAAATTTAGTATATCTTCTTCTATCCTTAATGGTTGCACTTGCGTCATTTTTATCCACCTTCTATATATTTCTTAACCAAATTATATGCCCCTTTTTTCATGATAAGTTTTTTGATATACTACTATATAAAAAGTTGCCTAACTATCCAAGCTTAGATACCAATACAGCATAATCTTTTGTAGAGATATAATACCCATTTTCAATGAGGCGGTTTAATAAAGAAAGTGCTTGCTTTTTATTTATAATCTTTTTATTAAGTGCGGTAAAAATAACAGTGGTTGTTCTGACTATGGGTATGTCAAATGCATTGGCAGCTTTTACGGCTAAGGCATCATCAAGTATAATTTTGTCTTTCCTCTCTTTTGCGAGGCTGATTGCTTGATTTTCGCCTGCACCAAGGCCAAGAGCAATGATTTCCTTAGGCTCAATAACATTGATCCAGCCGCTTTCAATGGCGTTCTTAATGCTGGAATAGCCTTCTTTTTCTTCCAATAAAACCTCATTTTTTACCGCAGGCGGAATAATCACAACAGAATATACCCTTTTAAGAATATCAAGATTATTTATTTTGCTCAAACAGATAAGCGCTGTTGCATCCGATATCAAATTTTCCCCTCTAGAATTCTTAAATCCCTTTCCAGATCCTCATTGGAATAAGCTGTCCAATCAATACTATCTTCTTTCGCTAAATCGAGCATTTCCCATAAAGAGACTTCACATTCCTCAGCGGCTTTTCCTATTGAAAGTTTATGCTCTCTGAGCCTTTCTAATGCGTTTTGAATCTTCCAGGAGTTTACAGCTTTGGCTAATAATCTTCTTATGGCTTCTGACCTGTCTGCCTGCCAGTTTTTCTCTATTACAGACAAATCCTTAAGGAGAGACTTATCGAGCCTTACCGATATAGTTGTTGCCATTTGTAAACAAAAACATACAATGTAAACATATATTTAAATATTTCGTTTTTCTGCTGCGGGCACAGTGTTGGGTGATTACTTGAATTCTTTCAAGCCTTATCCGAGACTTGCCAAAATTTCCATGCCTTTTTCTTTAAGATGATTAAGCCCGCTTGGATTTGCATCCTTGAATCCTTCAACCCTGTCTACGGTGTTGTATAGGAACCAGTCAAGCCCTATAACCTGGGCATCATTTCTCGCAATTTCAAAATACCAGTCCATCTGGCATGGTGAAAGATGATGGTATGTTGAATCCTTGAAAGACGGCGCTACAAGATATATTGGCTTGTTGTATGTTTTGGCTTTGTTATATGCTTCTACAAACTCCCGGTTGAATTTTGCACGCTGCTCTTCATCACATTGGTTGCTTTGAGGTGTGCTTGGCGTATAATAAGCACCCAATCCCAATATATCAAGGTTGTCTGGAGGCACATACGAGTCATTCCATGCTGCTTCTTCAATCATAACAGGTATCCCGGGAAAAAGTACCTTTACTTCTGCAATATACTCTTCAAGCCCCTGCTTCATTCTCTGCAGTTGCTGCTCATAGGTTAATCCTCTTAAAGTTGCCCAATTTCTTCCGTAATGCAACCCGTGATCTATGAGAGTGTATGGCTCTTCTAGTACGTCTATAAATGCTACATAATCTATCAAATTTGAATCTTGTGTTACTTTTCTTTTTATATTCTGCAGGTATTGTGTTCTTGCGCCGTTTGTATTTAGAAACATCGGTTCATTGAATCCAAGATACAAATGCACTTTCATGTTATACTGGCGCGCTTTGTCTGCCTTGTCCTGAAAATTTGTTGTATGGTCAACA
>CAYHTH010000046.1:0-6409 GCA_964359525.1 uncultured Methanosarcinales archaeon
AAGTAAATCAATACCTTAATAAATTAATAATCCTAACTTCATTCTATGCAGCCTTTCACTCATAAATACACCGCAAAATCAACAAAGGATATTATCGGGCAGGATGAAGTAATTTCCAAATTGAAGAATTTTATAGTTAATTTCTCAAACCCAACGAAAATCAAAGATTTTCGGGGCCCCGGAAATGCAAAACATTTCCGTGGAGAGAAAAAGAATTCAGCTTTGATTTATGGCCCAAGCGGCACAGGAAAAACGTGTTCTGTTTATGCTATAGCAAACGAGATTGGCCATGAAGTCATTGAAGTAAACGCATCTGATTTTAGGAATGCAGAGCAGATAAACAGCAAAGTCGGCAATGCAATGAAGCAAAGAAGCCTGTTCGCATCTGGAAAAATAATTCTTGTTGATGAAATTGACGGATTGTCCGGGCATCAGGACAGGGGTGGAATTCAGGCAATAACAAAATTGATTGAAGACTCCCATTATCCTCTTGTTCTGACAGCCACGAACCCTTTTGACAACAAATTCAGCTCGTTGAGAAGCAAATCAAGCCTTATGGAGTTCAAGCAGCTTGATTATCTGTCGGTTTTTAAAATCCTGAAAAAAATCTGCGACAATGAAAAAATAAATTATGATGAAGAAATATTAAAATCATTATCCAGAAGGGCTGCAGGGGATGCAAGGGCAGCAATAAATGACCTACAGACACTAGCCCAAAGCAAAAAAGAGCTGACAAAAGAAAGCATTGAGGAATTATCAGAAAGAAATAAAACGGAAAACATAATGGGCGCCTTAAATAAAATTTTTAAAACAACGGACTTAAAGATAGCGATTTCCGCTTTTGAAAATGTAGAGGAAGATTTGGACGAGCAATTATTATGGATTGATGAAAACCTGCCGAAGGAATACACAAAGCCTGAAGACCTTGCAAAAGCTTATGAAATGCTCGGCAAAGCCGATGTCTTCAACCGAAGAATAAGAAGATGGCAGCATTACAGGTTCCTGATTTATATTAATGCACTGATAACGGCAGGAATCGCTTCAGCTAAAAATGAAAAGTACAAGGAATTTATCCAATATAAGCCTACAGGAAGAATACTAAAATTATGGTGGGCCAAGCAGAAAGCTGCAAAGAAAAAAGCAATCGCACAGAAAATTGCATCCAAGACACATTCTTCAGCAAAAGAAATCATAAAAAGCACAATGCCCTATATTCCAATACTTTTTAGCAACAAGGAAATGGCAAAGCATTTGTCAAAAGAGCTTGACTTGGATGCAGAAGAGATTGAATGGCTGAAGAAGCAGGTTTCAAGAGCTTAGAATTTATTTCTTTATTGAATATAAAGTTGATTTGCTTATATTATAAAAAATAAATTTAATTATTTAGTCTTCTATAATCATTAAACTTTTAAATACTAATACAAAACTATACTTTATAATGGAACTGCCAAAGAATTATGACCCAAAAATCTCAGAGCCTAAATGGTTAGACTTCTGGGAAAAGGAAAAAATCTTTGCCTTTGACCCGAAAAGCAAGTCGGAAATATATTCAGTTGACACTCCGCCGCCTACAGTGAGCGGAAAGATGCACATCGGGCATTCATTCTCATATTCACAGCAGGATTTCGTTGTAAGATTCCAGCGAATGTTGGGCAAAAATATTTTCTATCCTTTCGGAACAGACGACAACGGGCTGGCTACAATAAGAATGGTCGAGAAAATGAAAAACGTAAAAGGAGTGCGGATGGGCAGAAAGGAATTTATTGATTTATGCTTAAAAACATTGGAAGAGATAAGGCCGGATGTTGTTTATGACTGGAAAAGAATTGGCGTAAGCGCGGATTTCAGCATTTTCTACACAACAATCGACGAGCATTGCCAAAGGATTTCACAAAAATCTTTCCTTGATTTGCACAAAATGGGAAGAATTTACAGGAAAAAAGCCCCTTTTGTCTGGTGCCCCGAATGCCAGACTGCAATCGCGCAGGTTGAAATGAAAGACAGCGAAAGAGACAGCAGGCTTGTTTATATAAAATTTGACACAAGCTTAAACAAGCAGATAACAATAGCAACAACACGCCCGGAATTACTGCCGGCATGTGTTGCAATCCATATTCACCCCAATGATAAAAGATTTAAAAAATTCATTGGCGGAAAAGCAAAAATCCCGTTCTCAAGCCGGGAAGTTACAATCACGGCAAACAAAGACGTTGACATGAATTTTGGCTCCGGAATTGTATATCACTGTACTTATGGTGATATGGATGATGTCAAGTGGATGGAAGAATACAAAATCGAGCCGATTGAAATCATGAACAAGGACGGGACATTAAATGAGAAAGCCGGCAGATTCAAGGGATTGTATGTAAAAAAAGCAAGAGAAGCAGTAATAAAAGCCCTTGAAGAAGAAAAAAGAATTGAAAAAATAGAGCCCATACATCATGTTGTCAATGTTCATGAAAGATGCGATACCGATATAGAAATTCTTACAACAGAGCAGTGGTTCATAAAATATCTTGACTTAAAAGAGGATTTCATAAAATACGGCCGCAAAATAAAATGGTATCCTGAGCATATGCGCATAAGATATGAAAACTGGATTCAGGGATTGAAATGGGACTGGAATATTTCGAGGCAAAGGCATTTTGGAGTTCCAATTCCGGTATGGTACTGCAGGAAATGCAATGAGCCAATTGTTGCTGACGAAAAGCAGCTGCCGGTTGACCCATTGGCAGACAGTCCAATTCATAAATGCAAATGCGGCTCAAATGAGTTTATCGGCGAGAAAGATGTTCTTGACACTTGGGCAACTTCTTCATTGACACCGGACATTGCAATTGAATTATTTAAGGATAAGGGGCTGCAGAAAAAATTGCGTCCAATGAGCTTAAGGCCTCAGGCGCATGACATAATAACTTTCTGGCTGTTCAACACGGTTGTAAAAAGTTATTTTCATCATAAAAATGTTCCATGGGGCAATGTGATGATTTCAGGATGGGCTCTCGACCCTCACGGCAAGAAGATGTCTAAATCAAAAGGAAATGTAATCGACCCAAGAGAAACAATTTCAAAATATTCAGCAGACTCATTAAGATTCTGGGCGGCAGGCTCAAAACTTGGAGATGATTTGCCGTTTCAGGAAAAAGATTTGGTTACGGGCAGCAAGTTCATAACAAAAATCTGGAATGCGTCAAAATTTGCGTTCATGCACCTTGCCGATTATAAATTAGAGAAACCTGCTGAGTTGGAACCGCTTGACAGATGGATTTTATCAAAATTAAGCGGAGTTGTAAAGGAATCAACAGAAAACATGATGAATTATGAATATTCGCACACTAAATTGGGAACTGAAACCTTTTTCTGGCACACTTTCTGCGATAATTATCTTGAATTGATAAAAGACAGGTTGTACAATCATGAAACGCGGGGAAAAGAAGCAAAACTATCTGCACAATATGGGTTATACCATTCACTTTTAACGATAATAAAATTAATGGCCCCGATAATGCCTTTCATAACGGAAGAATTGTACCAGTTGTATTTTAAGAATCATGAGCATACAAAAAGCATTCATTTAACAAAATGGCCAGAGCTAAACATGATTGATGAGCATGCAGAGCACATCGGAGATTTTGTTGTTGCTGTTGTCGAATTTGTAAGAAAGGAAAAAACATCAAAGCAGCTTTCACTAAAAGCTCCAGTTAAAAAACTGACAATCAAATCCAAAGTTGAAGAAAAAGATTTTGACGGCGTTGAAGCTGAAATTAAGGCTGCAACATCGGCAGAATTAATTGTTTTCGAGCCAACAAGAGGAAAACATACTGAGAAGGAATTGGAGATTGAAGTGGAGTTTTGAAAAGATTTAAATATTAGTATCTTCATGCTTTGATAAAATATGTAAAATATGTGAGGAGGTTTAAGTTTGAGTTTAGATAATCAATTAAATGGAAAAAGCAGCCTAGCAATGAATGGGCATCATACAACAATTGACGCCCTGTATGGTCATTTTGTTCCAAACTCTGTGTTTAGAGATTTAATAGCTTGCTTGAATGTAACCTCGGCTTCCGATTTAGCAGATGAAAATTCTGAAGGGCATGAGTTGCAGCACACTAATGAAATGCTTGAAAGATTTGGCTTTTCAGATGGCGCTGTAAGAGCAAATTTATTAAAAAGTTATAATGGTGACTACCAATATGGGGCTACTATAGTAAAAGCAGCTTACCACGTCGTAACTCATTTTGATCTTGGGGGTAGTTGTGAAAATACCCCTTCACAAACACAAAATATATTTTTGGCTGTAGCAAAATTGATACACCAAAATGACGTGAGAACTACAAGTTTTATTGTAGAAATGATAGGTATTAAAAATATTCCAAATATAGTTGAAAAAATTAGGGATTATAATTTATTGCAAATTGGCAGTGAAATTTGTTTAGTTCCTAGGAATCAATTAGATAGAATCACTAAAGTCAGAGATATCCAGATGTTGAGTTCGCCCAGAGGTCCCTATTTAATGAGTCAGTTGGGTTTTGAGCCTCAGGATATCGGTGGAGTTAAAGTGTATGTACGTCCTAGAGCTAATGGTGGGCAACGTTATGTTCATTAATATCCATCATTAAAAAATATTAAATTCTGATTTTAGGAGTCTAACTGTTTTTTATCTTTCTTCCATCTCGCCCCTTCTTTAGTATCTTCAAGGATAATGCCTTTGCCTTTTAAAGTTTCCCTTATCTCATCCGCTTTAGCAAAATCTCTTCCCAGCTTATTCGCTGTTGTATACCATATCTCAATTAAGAATCAATATTCTATCAAAATTTTCCTAATATTATTTTTAATTTCCCTTCAGATTAACAGTAATCCCAAATTTTTATCTTCCACTATATCCATCCGAAGCCACTACGGTTGGCGGCACTTCCAAGTATTCTCTTGCTTCACCACTGGGTAAACTAACTCTAACTGGAACAAGATTAAATCTTTCAACTGCCTTTCTCTTTAGCAATTCATATCTTTGGCGAAGACTTTCCATAGCTTTACTATCCGTAATATCTCTAGCGGATTCCAAATGTCTGCCTGCCGTATAAAGAAAAGCTACAGTATTATTTGCATTTCCCCCACTGCCATTCTCACTCCCTATCCAACTTTCTAGAGATCTAAGGTGATCATCTATAGTTCTTATAATCGCACTTTTATCCATTCAAACCATCCTCTATATTTTCTTCCATCTCGCCCCTTCTTTAGTATCTTCAAGGATAATGCCTTTGCCTTTTAAAGTTTCCCTTATCTCATCCGCTTTGGCAAAATCTTTTTCCTTTCTTGCTTTTTCCCTTTCATCAATTAACTTTTTTAATTCGGAGCTTAATTTTTCTTCCTTCTCTTCAAGAACTCCTAGGACGTCATCAAACCCATCCATCGATTTTATTATTTCCTGAGCATTATTTTTTCCGATTTTGTTTTCCATCATTAAAGTATTAACTTGCTTTACAAAATCAAAAATGTTTGATAGCGCGGAACTTATGTTCAAGTCATCATCCATTGATTTATCAAATTCTTTTTTTGTTCTTTCAATTAATGCTAGAATTTTCCTATTTTCATTTTCACTTTTAATTTCTTTCAGCTTAATCATAAAATCATTTAGTCTCTGAATTGCATTTTCAGAAGATTTAACGGCTTCTTCTGTGAAATTTAATTGTACTCGATAATTTGCAGATAATAATAAATACCTTATTGCAATAGGATTATACCCTTTGTTTAACAAATCCCTCAAAGTGAAAAAGTTTCCAAGAGATTTGGACATTTTCTGGCCATTGACCAGCAAATGCTCGTTATGGAACCAGTAATTAACAAATTTTTTTCCTGAATAAGCTTCGCTTTGTGCAATTTCATTCTCATGATGAGGAAATACCAAATCAATCCCTCCGGCATGAATGTCAAAGTGCTCACCGAGATATTTCATCGACATTGCAGAACATTCAATATGCCATCCTGGCCTTCCGTTTCCGATTTCAGTTTTCCACACAACCTGCCCATCTTCTTTATCATAAGCTTTCCATAAAGCAAAATCTTTAGCTTCTCCTTTTTCATAAGAATCTTGTTTAACGCGGGCGCCTTCTTTTAAATCCTTGACTTTGGTATGCGACAATTTGCCATAACCTTTAAATTTTGAAATGTCATAATAAATGCTGCCATCTTCGCTTTTGTATGCAATTTTTTTGTCAAGAAGTTTTTTTATTATCTCTGCCATTTTCTTAATATTCTCTGTTGCCCTTGTGAATTTATCTGCTTTCTCAATATTCAGGCTTTCCAAATCCTCGAAGAACGATTTTTCATATCTTAAAGTGTATTCTTTCAAAGAAATTCCTTCCTTATTTGCGCTTCTTATTGTCTTGTCATCAACGTCAGTAATGTTCAT
>CAYHTH010000047.1:0-6351 GCA_964359525.1 uncultured Methanosarcinales archaeon
TTTTTTTCAAAAACTAATTTTCAAATTCACGAAAAATTTATTAGATGAACATTTTGAAACCGTTTTTATGTTTTAGCATAAAAATACATAGATTTTGAATCATAACCCTAGTGATTTGCACTAAACACATCATTTCTTTAAGAAAATTCCACCACAACTGGCAGGCGACGGTCAAATCTTCGCTTTGCTTGATTTGCCCTACTCGGCATCCTGTAGGGAGCAACCCCTGCCTCGCCGACCGCCAGTGGTGGAATTTTACTTAAGTCTTGATTAACTTGTCCACCAAACACCACTGATAAAGCATTTATTGGTAAGCATTGTATTCTTCTCTGTTTTTAAATCAAGTACATACAAAGCACATTTCGAAGGGCTACCAATAACATGTGTTTCGTATGCTAATTTGTTGCTCTTAGAGAAGTCACTAAAGGCTAAATCAACGGTATAACCTTGATAGTCTCTTCGCGTAATTCCACTTAATGGTATTTCTCTAATTATCTTTTTTTCTATATCAAAAATTCCAATTCTATATTGAGGAGTTTGCCATTGACCACTTGTTGCATTATAAAATTTGAAATAATCTTCGGGTGTATTATAAACAAAACCAATAAAGTTTTCACCAACAAAACCAATATTTGTGATTTTATCTGTAAGCTTTCTTTGATTGGATCCATCGTTATTAGCTATAAAAATATCAATATAAGGGGGTGCTCTATTTGGTTGTGAAAATACAATTTCTTGTTGGTTTAGAAAATAAATTTTTTCTATACTAGTTTGTGTGTACTTTTTCTGCAATTCCCCTGAGGTCCGATCAAACGAATATATGTAAAAACCCGTAGAATTTGGTTCTAATGAGTATATAATAAAAAGAATATTTTTATCAAAAAATCGTAAATCTACTAAGCGCCAGTTGTGTTTAATGATTTCTGATAACAGCTTAGGCTCATTCTTTACCAATTGTGTAATGAGTTTTGGAGATTTTTCAGTAGCGCCTGTGAAATAATCTAAATGCGTATTTGGTATATCTATTTTTATAGTTCGGAGTTGCTTTGTTTTGATATCCAGTTCTTGAAATTCTTTTTGATTTGCAGAATAAATAAGTAATGTATTGCTATCAAGCCAACCAATAACCCCAACTTCAGCTTCACAATCTTCTAACAATTTTTTAGGAGCATGATTCTCTTCAAATAATTCTACTGAAAGATTGCATGTGTAAGGTGGGTTAACTTTTGATTTCCCAACACGATAGACAAGTTTAGCTTCTTTGCTTTGTTCGACTTGGGTTGCTACATTTATTTTCTTTGTAGAATCTTCTGTTGTTACGTTAGTAAATTTTTGCTGTTGATTACATCCTACAATCAAAATTATTCCACTGAAAACAATACCTATAAAAAGGATATTTCTGCACATTGCTTGATTAATTTTGACCATTTTAACTATTATTTTCAAGTTATTTAAAAATATTCTGTTAACTTTCAATTAAAATTATAGGGGTTATGATTCTTCTATTATACTTCCAAGACTTCGCATAATCTAAGAGATTATACAAACTTTTAGCAAAACCCTACTCGTAAGCGAAATCATGATGCTTAAATTTCCAGAAGATAACTCCATCACCTTTAATCTCAAAAACTATTACAAAAGAACCAACATGAGAAGATCTCTTACCTTTCAACTCATACTTTTTGATAGGATAATGCTCCGGATTTTCCAAAATTTCGTCAATCTTTTTGTGCAGTCTTTCTAGCAGAACTTTATCTTTTTTGATATCTTTAACATCATTTAAGAAAGGTTTGGTTGATATTTCCTTATAAGTCATCTTAATTACAAAGAATCAAAAAGTTTCCTTCTTTCTTCAGAATCCTTAACTCTTATAAATTCTCCTCTCTTGTAAGCTTCTTCACTTTCTTTAATTTCCTTAATGAACTGTTCAGAGAATTTTTCTTCAAAATCTGACTCAACTATATGCTTACATTTAACTAAAATTTCATATTCTTCCTTAGGTATGGTTATTGTTTCCTTTGCCATTTTAATGACTTTGAAGACTAACTTCTTTAAATAACTTTCTCTCGGTTTTGCTAAATGTACGCTAGGAATTGTTTGTCAAGAAAAAAGTTTAAATGCCTGTAAATTAAAACTCACCAAAATGCCCCCAAAACACCACAAAAAACCCGCAAAGCAGGTCCAGATTGCAAAAAAAAGAATCAGGTTTCTGTTTAACGAAGCCAAAGAATCTTTGAAAAAAGATGCAAAGCTTTCAGTCAAATGTGTTAAATTAGCCAGAAGGCTGGCAATGAAATACAAGATAAAGCTTCCTTCCGAGTTAAAGAAAAAGTTCTGCAAGAGCTGCAATTCCTATTTAATGCCTGGCGTTAATTGCCGTGTTAGAATTCATAAAAGCAGAGTAATATACTACTGTCTTAACTGTAAGAACTATGATAGGCACCAAATAAAATAAACATTATTTTCTATACTGAAAATAAATCATTAATACTTTACTGAGCGAAAGCCTTATATATTAGTTATATCACTGCAAAGTAATAACAAGGTAGTAAAGTATTCAAAATGTTGGGGGAACTAATATGTGTGTATTTTGTGATTCAGGATTAACTGGAAAACTCGAAGGGGCAGCGCCTTATGAAAATGTTAATGATAATTATAACAGCAGTGCCGCTTCCTCATATATTTCAGACACAAGCTACTAATCATATTTTGGTGATTTTTTATGGAAGCAGATGAATTATTTTTGGACGAGGACATGGAACAGATTGAATCCATGAGAGCTTCAAGGAAGAAGATGAAAGAAAAAGACTTCGCAAAATTGCTAAACAAGAAAGACCTTTCCACATTTGAAATGGACGAGATATTCTGCGAGTAATCATTTTTATATGGCAATACAAAACACACCGGATACAAGGCTGAGCAGAAGACAATTTGGCCAGGCTGCCGCCGCTGGAACTGCAGCTTTAGCTTTAGGACCTCTTACAGCCTGTACATCTGACAAGCTAAAGTCTCTTGTGGAAAGAATAAGGGAGTTCAGGGGCATTGAAACTTATCCTTCAATAAGTGAATACTCATCCAAGGAAGGGATTTCTCCGGTAAGTGCAGATAAGGATATTGCTGAACTGCTTCAAAGAGAAGACATTAGGATCTACATATCATTTTTTTCAAAGCAGAATAACGTCCCTGCTTATCTTTTAGCTGCGATAATCGCAGAAGAGAATACTCCGGCAGGGGCAGTTTATGGGTTTCTTCACGGGATTGGTGAAAGATTCAAATTAAAATTAGGCGGAGACACGTCTCTCGGGATTGCAAATGTAAAATTAAGCACAGCAGCTTATTATTTGAAAAAGATAGACATGCCTTCAAACGAAGCATTTAATAGATTATCCGCAGCAGAAAAAAAGGAGATTTCGGATTTCCTGATGGTGCCCCGCAATAACATATCAATTGCAGCGAGGTATACTGAAGATTTAATGAAATCATTTATTGCATGGAATAACAGAAATTTGAATGAGGGAGTTGGGATAACCAACGAAGAGGCACCCATTAATCCGATAGCCCTCTTACAGGTTGCAAACGGATACGCGGGAGGAGAAGTCCTATTGGACAAATCTCCAAATGACAAGGCAAAAAGGGTCACTTCGATGATTACAGGAAATCCATTTATAATGCAGGCTTATGGAAGTGAATATGACACGCTTCTGGCTCAGTCAAGGGAAGGCAAAAAGATTTCAAATGAATATTCATCAAGATTATCCAGAATAAAAAAACTATTTGATGATTCTGTTGACCCCAGGACAGTCAATCAGTTCAGGCATGCATATCAAAATCTCCTGGAAGCATATCAGGCTTCATTAAGCCTTGCGGAAGATGCAGCATCAAAGAAAATGGATGATTGGACGGGAGCATTCCTGGCTTATGCGGCTTATTCCCAGGCAAGGGCAGGTTATCTATCCAAATATGCAGTTCAATTTGGCGCTAGTCTGTCTGATAGTGTAGGGGTACGGGGCAATTTAGAGTTGGCAATATCACATTACAATCAGTCTTTGGAGCTGTACGGCGAAATGCAGAAAAGGGGCTTTAAGCCAGAATCATTTTTTGTCAGTTTGAAAGGAAGTTCACGCCGGATGCCTTCAAGAGATGAGATACAATCTGTTTTGACAGATATTCGCAGAAAAGCACAATAGATTTAAAATCTAAGGCTAATTAACTTTATAACATATGGATCCATACGACCTCGAATTGAACAAAGTAATCGAAAGAATCAACAAAGACAATTCTAAAATGGTGTGTGTTCAGCTGCCCGATGGGTTAAAACCAAGGGCAAAAGAAATACAGCAGGCAATAGAGAAAAATACAGATGCGCAGGTAATAATGTGGATGGGCTCCTGCTTTGGAGCATGCGATGTTCCTTTGCAGGTTGAAAGAATAGGCGTTGATTTATTGATTCAGTGGGGTCACTCAACTTGGAGAGGCACCTGGTATTAATCTTTAAATACCTGAACTCATTCTTGTTATTAATGAAAACTTATTTTGCAGTTACTGGAATTGTAAGGCACAAAAACAGGATTCTTATTCTTAAAAAATCCCCGGATGACTGGAACTACCCGAACAAGTGGAGTTTCTGCTCAGGTTATGTGAAGGAATTCGAGGCTGCTGAAGACACAGCTTTAAGGGAAATAAAGGAAGAAACAGGTTTGGATGCAAAAATCATCAGGAGAGGAATATTATTTGAACTGGAAGACAATAAAAAAGGAAAAAGATGGGTAGTAACGCCTTTCCTTTGCAGGGTAAATTCACAAAAAATAAAGCTTGACCACGAAAATACTGAATTCAGATGGATAGATTTCAAAGATATAAAAAAATATGACACAGTCCCGGGATTAAAGAAAGATTTAAAAGTTCTGGGTTTAGAGTGACTGCTATGAAACCGAAAATATTCCTGGGCACGGACCATGCGGGTTTTGAGCTGAAGGAAGAAGTTAAAGCGTACCTCAGAAAGCTCGGCTATGAGGTCGAGGACAGGGGCGCTTTCAAGCTTGATGCTGAAGACGATTATCCAGATTTTATTTCTGCCGCAGCAAAAGAAGTTGCTAAAAATTTAGATAGTCACAAAGGAATAATATTCGGGGGCTCGGGCCAGGGGGAAGCCATTGTTGCCAACAAGATAAAAGGCATAAGGGCGGCAGTTTTTAACAGCGACAACCCGGAGATTGTAAAATTGTCAAGGCTGCATAATGATGCAAACATTCTTTCAATCGGCGCAAGGTTTGTTTCCAAGGAAACTGCATTCAAGGCAGTAAAATTATGGCTCGAGACAGATTTCAGCAATGAACTTCGTCATAAAAGAAGATTAAAGAAGATAGAAGATTTGGAAAAGAAATTATGCAAATAAAATGCAATTCATAAACTATTTTTTTGCTTCTGCTGTTTCATTTTTGGGCTTGTTAATCGGGATTATTTTAATCAGCATTGCCCCTGAAGAGCAAAAGCCACTGTCAAAATACTTTGATTTGATAAGGAAAATTTTATTATTGGTTATTTTTATTTTTTTGATGTTTTATTATTTTAACAATACACTTTACTTATTTATCCTATTTGTATATTTAATCTTTGCAGCCATAATAGAATACAGAATCCACGATTTACTGAGAAAATCAATGGTGACTTACATACTTCTTGGAATACTGTTTTATCTCAGCAAAAATAATATTAATTTGTTTGTGATTGAATCAAGCCTGATTTTATTGCACGGGGTAATGACAGCATCCCTTCTTTATGACGGGAAATCAAAAAATTATTTTAGATTATTGTTGTTTAATATAGGATTTTTGATAATTGCGAATGTTCTTTATCTGATTTGAACAAATAGAATTTAATAATAAATTAATTCACTCCGATTACTTTTATCTTGAACGTCAGTTCCTTTCCTGCCAATGGATGATTCAGGTCAATCACAACAACATCTTTCTTCACTTCGCTGACAACAGCCTGGAGGTTTTGATTATCCGGCCCTTTCAGAATTAATCTTCCTCCTGCTTCTATGTTCATTTCAGCTGGAAATTTGTCTCTTGGAAACTCAAGCATAAGCTCCTTCTGCTGCTTACCGTAAGCATCTTCGGGCCTGATTTTGATTGTTTTTTCCTCATCTAATTTCATATCTCTTACTCCATCTTCAAATCCCTTGATTATTCCTCCTTCTCCGATTGTGAACTCCAATGGCTCTTTTCCCTCGCTTGAATCAAAAACAGTCCCGTCATCCAATGTTCCTGTGTAATGGACTTTAACCTTGTCTCCGTTTTTCATATTGATTGACTCACAATAATTTTTTAGGAAGAAAATTAATTTAGG
>CAYHTH010000048.1:0-6307 GCA_964359525.1 uncultured Methanosarcinales archaeon
CGTTAACCAAAAGATTTGGAAATTTAGATGGCATAACAACAGGCTCTGTGACAGAATTATCAAAATTTGGAATGAATTTGACAGTTCTCTTATCAATGTCTTCAAGCATTTCTTCTGCAAGCATTGTAAGCCTACACTCGGTGTAACGCATTGCTGCCGCCGGGTCACCATCAAGGCTTCCAAAATTTCCCTGGCCATTAACCAAAGGATA
Source organism: uncultured Methanosarcinales archaeon (assembly GCA_964359525.1). Lineage (GTDB taxonomy): Archaea > Nanobdellota > Nanobdellia > Woesearchaeales > GW2011-AR4. Next base: position 212 of record CAYHTH010000048.1, read on the forward strand.
TCGCATTGAGAAATCCTGCGCCAATCTGACTAAAGTATCATAAATCGCTGCATCACCATGCGGGTGGAATTTAGCCATGCAGTTTCCAACTACATTAGCCGATTTTTTGAATGGCTTGTCATGCAACAGCCCAATTTCCCACATTGTATAAAGAACACGCCTATGAACAGGCTTAAGGCCATCCCGGACATCAGGCAAAGCTCTGCCAACTATAACACTCATAGAATAATCAAGATAGCTTTGCTTCATCTCATCGTTGATTAAGCGCGGCACTATTCTCGTACCTAGTTTCTGCCCGTTTTCTTCTGCCATTTTATTAGAAATTCATAAGTGTTTTGTCGTCTATAAAATGGTAGTTGGAAGGATTTATAAGGGTTGTGTTTTTGATTTAATTTCAATATGGAAAATTTCTATATAGAAAATAAGTAAAATATGAAATTAAATCTTCTTAATTACATGAGAACTGGCACTAAAAACATGATTACAGTAAACGCATCTTTTCTTTTTTCCGGAAAGATGCCCTTCTTTGGACTGATACTTCATCCTGTTCTTGCATTTTGGGCATTGTAGAAGGAACATTTTAGTTTGAAATTTTGTTAATTATTTTTTAATTTGAATAATAAATTATCGGAATTATTGGATTTGATAATTAATCATTTATTGAAAATTCTACTATCATATTTTTATTTTATTAAATTACTTTTATTGATTTTGATTTTCTTCTTTGCTATCTTCCTTGTTTTCTTCTCCGTGCATCATTTCATTTACTCTTTCATTGACTTTTGCTTCTGCTTCCGGAGGGAGCTTTATTCCGTGATGCTCCAGTTTTTTCTTTTTTTGCGACGGCCCTGATTGTTTATCGATGTGCTTTTTTAATTCATTATTAGTTTGGCTAATATTTTCTAATTTCGGAATTTCATTATTTTGAATTAAAGTTTTTCCGGCATCGGCATTTTCTTCTTTTTTTATTTCAACTCCTTGTTCTTCTTCTGGTTCCTCTCTTGTTTTCTTTGTCTCTTTATCAACATTTACTACTTCTAGATCTCCTATTAATTCTTTGGTCTCATTATCATTTGTCTCTTCCTGAACTTCAGTTTTTGATTCTTCCTGTTTTGCATTGTATGCCTGAACTGGGATAGAAAATTCCTCATCTGCTTTATCAAGAGATTCAATTTCGCTCCTTATTTTCTCATCTTCCTGCTTTAAATCCTGCGCCCTTTTTACCTGGTCTTCCTTGATTTTGTCGACTTCTTCCTCTTTCTCTTTTATTGCTCTTGCTATGCTGTCAAAATCTTTGAACTGGTCTTTCAGCTTTTCTTCAGTCAGGTCAAAATATCTGAAGAATTTTTCAGTTAGCTTAATCAAGTTTGTTCTGCCGTGTTTTTGCCTGGTAATGTAGCCAGATTTCTCCAGCTCAGCAAGGTGGTCATAAGCCTTATTAGTTCTCATCTTTATCAAATCAGCCTGAAGAATCGGATATTTGAATGCGATGACTGCCAAAGTTTCCATGACGCTTCTCGACAGCTCTGTTTCTGTGACAATTTTTCTGACAACAGAGATTAGATGGTCCCTTACGGCAAATTTCCACGAATCTCCCTCTTCAAAAAGCATTAAGCTGGATTGTTTTGAATCATATTCCGCTCTCAGCTCCTGAAGAGATTCCAGCACCTCCTCTTTTCTTGAGCGGCAGAGCCTGCATATTTCGTCGATGGTTATTTTATGGCCTACAGAAAATAAAACTGCCTCCACCTTGCTTTTCGCGCTTGCTTTTTTCGGGTCTGCCATGAGAATGATTAGTTTATTTTGGTTTAAATAGATTGTGATACAGATGGTTTAAATAAGTATAGGGTAATTTGGCTTTGCCCGAATAGTGCCTGAAAACTAACAGTTTCCTAGCGGAATCTAATACTCTTTTTTGATATCCCATGCCTCAATATCAGCAAGTATTCTCATTTCGTATTTTTGATTAAGTTTATTTTGCATTTCTTCATAATCTTCTAAATTTAGATTGCTTAATGCTATTTTCTTTAATTTGTTCTTTTTGATAACAAAACTGTCTATTGGACAGTCTAATTCTCTTAAAACTAAGTCTTTTTTATTAGATATAACAGAATAGAATTTGAGGTAAACATTAATTGCTTTCTGAGAAGCACCTATTGAGCCACAAAATTCTCTTAGTTCTATTATTGCATTTCGTATATCCTTATTTGTGATAGAATCACTATCAACCTTCTTTGTTAATCTCATTATTATTTCTTTCAGTTTAATTTGATAGTTTTTCTTCTGTTCAGCAGTAATCGTTCTTCTATAAATACCAGTGGCATTACAAAGGACAGTCAATAAGCTATTTTTTATGTTATCTCGCTTAGATTCTTCCATCTTAACCTATACGTTTGAGCAGATACTATTTCAACTTTTCGGGCAGGCCTTACTTATCGGGCAAAGCCAGCTAATCAGAATTCACGCTAAAGTATATTGCTCATCTTCTTTTTTAATCTTGTTTTCCTTCAGGAGCTTCTCAACATAAACTTCAAGCTCTTTTTGCTCTATTCCGGTTACATGGGAAAGCTGCTCAAGTGTCAGTTTGCTTACTTTAAGGCATATGAGTATCATATTGTGGATGACTGCATGCAGATTATTCTTGACAAAATCATTTTCTGCTTTTAGTTCCTTAACAATCCGGTCAACATCGTGAAGTCTTGCCTGCAAATCATTCAGGAAGCTGGCCAGTTCGTGGTTAGTCAAAATAAGATGCTCTGGCTTCATCACTTCCATTGAAGAAGGCATATACTCAAAACAGAAACTGATAAGCTTGAAAGTGCCTTTTATTACCAAATCCAATTCTACAAACTGGCTCCATAATTTGCCCTGCTCTTTTGATTCAGAATAATCCTCAGTTAATACAACTAATTCAGAATCTTTTTTTATATGTTCAACATAGTCTTTTATGGCTTGTTCTACGTGCTCTTTTGGCTTGCCGAGAACTTCAATAATAGTCCTGCATCTTATGTGAGCATGCTGCCCCTGTTTCTCCTGTTCTGGCATAGTTTTTAAGAAAATAATGACGTTTAAAAATGTTTGCAAGAAGGGATTTTAACATTAATAAGTTTATAGTTATTCTGGGAGGGACTTTGATTAACGCACTTTCTGCAAGATTATCCGCCCTCCACCCACCCAATAATGCATTAGTTTATAGTGCTAAAAACACATAGAAACCTATTTATAGGCAATATCAAAAGTCAGGGCAATGAAAAGAATAATGAATTGGCTTGTTCCCAAGGAAAAAAGGTTCTTTGAAATGCTTGCAGAGCAGTCTTTAAATGTTCTGAAAAGTGCCAACGAACTAAAGAATTTTGTTAATAGTTATCCGGAAATTGATAGGGGTGAAAGAAAGTCCAAAGCATCTTCAATAAAAGAACTTGAACATAGAGGAGATGAGATACAGAATAGGGTTATTGAAAGCTTAGACAAAAATTTCAGAACTCCTGTTGATAGCGAGGATATAAGAAAACTGACAGACCTTCTTGATGACATTATCGATTTAGTCAATACATTAGCGTCAAGATTTGTAGTCTTGAGCATCGAAAGGATTGATGAACATACAATAAGGCTTATAGACTTAGTGGTGAAGATTACAGAAGAAGTGAACGGCAGCATTCTGGATTTAAAAAAACTGAGGCATGCTGAAGAGCACTGCAAGAAAATCCTAAAGCTTGAAAGCGAGGCAGACAAACTGCATAATGAAGCTTTGTCTGATTTGCTGCATTATTACAAAAATCCTATAGACGTTATCAAGTATAAAGAAATTTATGATTTATTGGAGAATGCGTCAAACAAATGCAAAAATATTTCTGTTGTGATAAACAGCATAATCACAAAACACGGCTGATTATCTTTTCCAAATCAAAATTATGTTCAATAAAACTGAAAATCCTAAAAGTACATACAAAACAATCTCTTTTGATTTTTCATTGCTTGATTCATAAATTAATTCTGGTTTTGAAGAATCCTGCAGGGCACTATCACTTTTCCCGTCGCTGTTTAATAAAGTGATTTCATTACTGTATTCTATTGGCTTTTGTGCAAGATTGACTTCATCGCTGTTATTTTTTATATTCACTTTATTTTCCACAATCTGAATTATGGATTTATTTTCTTCCGGAGCAGAAATTACTGGAGGAGATTGAGTTATTAAAATTTCTTCTTTTGAATCCTGCTGAGGATTTTCATTTGCTGCACTTGCTATTGCAAAATTTTCTGAATCAATATTGTTTGATTTATCAACGTCGTTGCAGTCAACGCTTATTTCAGAGATTACTCTATATTCACCATCTTTCAGGTTTGGAGAATACTCTCCCGAGGTTTTTTGCCGTGAAATTGGATCAGAAGTCCACGGCTTGTAGGTCTTGATTATTTTTCCATTTGAGTCTTCTATTCTTGCCGTGGCAGTTATGTTTGTAGAAATTCCGGAAACCCTGGCGGCTTTCATTTTCCACACAAAATCAGAAGGGGTATAGACAGAGCTGTTGAGCAAAATTTCAATTTTGTAGTCACAATCACTTGTTTCTGCAGCCGATACGGCAGTTAACAATACTGAAAATAGCATAATAATTAAAATAATTTTCATTTTTTAACTTTTATTCATAATTCTTATTTAATTTTTATGGTGTTTGGGAAAAAGTATTACCATTTAATAATGCTAACAAAAGTTTTAATACAAAGTACAATGTTTGGGCAATAGGTGGTAATGTGGGTTTTTTTAAGTTCTTAAAGAGGGATAATAAGCAGGGAAATGAAGTGGAGATGGATTTGCCGCCAGCGCCTCCTCCATTAGAAGGCTTTGAAGATTATAAAGAGGCTAATCTGCCGGAATTTCCGCAGATAAGCGCTCCAAAAGGGGATGATTTCAAGTTTGATTTTCCTGAATATGATAAAATGCCGGATATGGGAAAGGGCGAGGATATGCCAGAATTTCCGGATTTGGATGATTTAGATAAAGAGCCGGCATCTGCTCCAAATATGAATATGCCACAAGCTCCAAAAATGGTTCCAGTTTTTAGTCAGGCTCCTCCAATACCGGAGCCAGTTCCTGATTTCAATCAAGTTCCTCAAATGCCGGGTTCTGAGGCCAGTGTGACAGATAGTTCCCAGCAGAATATCCAATCAACTCAGCCTGCACACCAGATGAAATATAGGGAATATAGGGGAGCTGGGAGGGCTATACGAAGCGGAGAGTCTTTGTATGTGAGAGTTGATAAATTCAAAATTGCGCTTGACCACATTAATGTAATAAGGAGTGACTTGAGAAAATCAGAAGAGGATGTAATGAAGCTTGAAAGCCTGAAGCACGAGAAGGACGGGTCATTTGACAGATTTAAATCATCACTTGACGATTTGCAGAAGAAATTAATTTTTGTTGATAAAACATTATTCAAAGGTGAGTGAAATGAGGGAAGAAAGAAGCGGAGCGCCTGTTTTCGTTAAGGTTGACGACTACAAGGAAATTTTGGATGTATTGGATATGGTAAAAGGCAAGCTTGATGAAATTAGGAGTACATTAGATAACATAAATGAGCTTCGAAACCATGAAGATGCTGAAGTTTCGATGTGGAACAATACAATAAATGAGATTGAGAAAAAAATAGAAAGCATCGACAAGATGATTTTTGAGCCTGGGCAATCATGGTAAAGAATATGAAAGAACATGATGCTGAATTGTTTTTTGTAGAGATAAGAGAGCCTGACGAAGTCAGGAAGCATATTCTGGAAACTTTAAAAGAAGTGCTTGAATTGCTGCAGAAATTTGAGAGTTTCAAGCATTTAAGGCATGAAAAGATGGAGGGAATACAGAAGTTGAGGATTCTTATGAGAGATGCCAATAAATTAATGGGGGTGTTAAAAGCGAAACTTCCACAGACCAGTCTGAAAGGGATGGTTCCGAGACAGCACGCTCCAAAGCAGAAGAAAGCTGAGGCTAAGAAAAAAGAAGCGCCTGAGAAAGTGCCTAAAAAAGAAAGAACAGAATTAGACAAGCTGCAGTCCGAGCTGAATGCTATCGAAAGCAAACTGAAAAGTTTTACTTAAAAGATTTTTCTT
>CAYHTH010000049.1:0-6269 GCA_964359525.1 uncultured Methanosarcinales archaeon
AATGAAGCTTAAAATAAAAGATGTTGATATTTCCAGCGGCGGCCCGTTGATTGCAGTGATGAACAAGTCAGACGCTGCACTGCTTGATCTGCATGTGATGGACAGGATTAAGATAAAAAAAGGAAAAAAAATTGAGACAGTTGTCCTTGATATTGCTGAAAGTGATAAAATCATTCCAGAAGGAAAAATTGGAGTGTTTGAAGAAGTGATTCATTCTCTCAAATTAAAAAACAATGATGAAGTCACAATAATCCCCGCGAGAAAGCCGTTGTCTTTGGATTTCATAAAGAAAAAGCTCGACGGGCAGGAGCTCTCAAAAAAGGAAATTGACCAGATTGTTTGGGACATTGTCCATAACAAGCTGAGCGCAGTTGAGCTGACTTATTTTGTTGCAGCATGCTACATGCATGTCATGAGCAGCAGGGAAACTATATTGCTCACTAAAGCAATGGTTGAGCACGGAGACACACTTAAGATTGACAGATATCCAATTATAGACAAGCACTGCATCGGCGGAATTCCCGGCAACAGGACAACCCCGATTGTCGTCCCGATAATTGCTGCTGCCGGATACACAATGCCGAAAACCAGCTCACGCTCGATAACCAGCCCTGCCGGAACAGCAGATACAATGGAAGTTTTTGCTAATGTTGCATTTCCGATTAAAAAAATGAAAGAAATAGTTTTGAAAACAAATGCCTGCATTGTGTGGGGCGGCTCTTTAAATCTTGCACCTGCGGACGACAAAATAATTTCTGTTGAAAGGTCTTTGGAAATTGATGCGGAATCCCAGCTTCTTGCCTCCATCATGGCAAAAAAGCATTCTGTTTCCAGCACTCACATTTTAATTGACATTCCAAGCGGCAAAGATACAAAAGTCAAAAGCAGATCTGCAGCGCTTAAGCTAAAAAAAGAATTTAAAACTATCGGGAGAAAATTGAAAAAGCACGTCCTGGTAATAATTACAGACGGCAGCCAGCCGATTGGAAATGGAATCGGGCCTGCGCTTGAAGCCCGCGATATTTTATGGATTTTGAAAAGGGATCCCCGCAAGCCTATTGACCTGGAAAAAAAGTGCCTGATGATGTGCGCAAATATTTTTTCGATGCTGCGCATAAAAAATGGTTACAAAAAATCACTTGAACTTTTAAATTCCGGAAAAGCATATAAGAAAATGATTGAAATAATCAAAGCTCAGAACGGAAAAGAAATTGCAGCTGAAGACATCCCGATTGGAAAAAATTCGTATGATTTGTTTTCAGCAAAATCAGGCAAAGTCAGGGAAATTGATAATCTTATAATATCCAGAATTGCAAGAATTGCCGGCGCTCCGCATGACAAAGGAGCTGGATTGTATTTGTACAAGCACGTCGGCGACAAAGTAAAGAGGGGGGAGAAATTATTTACAATTTATTCTGAAAGCAAGCATGAATTCAAGTATGCGGTTGAGTTTGCGAAAAAGAATAATGGGTTTGTGGTAAGGTAAGAACAAATAATCCGTTCTTCTTAAATTTTTACTAATTTATGCCTGTTAATTTATGATATCTTTAAGAGTACGTTTCGTACAAAATCCAAAAATCTTTAAATGATGATTAATTATTCTAGAACGGGGATGATTAAATGGAATATATACCAGTAAGATTACAAGTGCCTTTATATGGAATGACTGTTAGGACTCCGGTAGATGGAAGAACTACAGCCGTTCTTGAAAATTTGACTGATGATGGCTTCTCAGAAGAAAGATTACTTTCCGTATTAAGGGCTATTCGAGAAGCGGGCATAAGAAATGTTGTTGTAGATATACCTAAACTACCTAAGGGCATACCCCCTTCCTTACTAGCACTACCTGTTTTAGAAGGGCTGACTGCTGGTCTTGGATTAAATGTTAGATACATTGTACAAAATCCAAATGATATAGGACCCGGAGATGATTCTTTTAGAAGATGGGTTTCTCCTAGAATTCATGGAACTTTAGACGAAGCTGTCTATAAATTTATTCTAAACTAAACTACTCTTTTTAATTGATAATAAATTGGTTTGTACTTTGAAATTGATTTTGGATAAAACTACTAGTTCATTTTATTTACTCTTATCTATACGAGCAATTTTCCGCAACCTTTATAAATCCTCTAACTTTCCCAAATAAGCTAAAAAATAGTTGTAAAACTATAATAATAATTAACAATCAATTTGGAGGATATCGAAAATAAAATTTTCGGAACCTCCTCGTAAAACTCGGAGGAATTTAAAATGGCTAAAGGAAAACCACACATGAATATTGTGTTTATCGGTCACGTTGACCACGGTAAATCAACAACAGTTGGAAGATTGCTGTACGACACTGGAAACGTCGACGAGCAGACCATGAGAAAGCTCAAGGAAACTGCAAAAGAGCTTGGTAAGGTCGGCTTCGAATTTGCGTTCGTCATGGACAATCTGAAAGAAGAAAGAGAAAGGGGAGTTACAATTGACCTGTCCCACAAGAGATTTGAGTCAGCAAAATATTACTTTACAATTATCGACGCACCGGGGCACAAGGACTTTATTAAAAACATGATTACAGGCGCTGCTCAGGCTGATGCCGGAATTCTCGTTGTTTCTGCAAACCCAGGAGATGGTGTGCAGGCACAGACTAAAGAACATATTTTCCTTGCAAGGACCCTTGGGGTCAACCAAATGATTGTCCTTGTCAATAAAATGGACATGGCAAAGTATGATGAAAAAAGATTCAACGAAGTAAAAGAAGAAGTTTCTAAGCAGCTGAAGCTGGTCGGCTACAAGGTGGAAGAAGTGCCATTCCTGGCAGGAGCTGCATTCCCGGGCGACAATATTGCTAAGAAAACAGACAATATGCCGTGGTACAAGGGGCACACTCTTCTAGAGACGCTTGACACATTGAAAGAACCGCAGAAGCCAACCCAACTGCCATTAAGGCTGCCAATACAGGATGTTTACAACATAACAGGAATTGGAGTAGTTCCAGTTGGTAAAGTGGTAACTGGAGTTATGAAAGTCAACGATAAGGTCATAATTGTACCGGCAAGAGAAGGCAAAGGAGTAACCGGCGAAGTCAAGACAATAGAGATGCACCACGAGCAGCTTACAGAAGCAGAGCCGGGCGACAATATTGGCTTTAACGTTAGAGGCATTGAAAAGAAAGACATTGCCAGAGGCGACGTTCTTGGGCACGTAACTCACGTACCTTCTGTTGCAACTGAATTCACAGCGCAGATAATTGTATTGAACCATCCAACTGTCATAACTGTGGGCTACACACCAGTATTCCACGTCCACACAGCACAAGTGGCTTGTCAGATTACAGAGATTGTAAAAAAACTTGACCCGGCAACAGGCGAAACAAAAGAAGAGAAGCCTGACTTCATCAAGAATGGAGACGCAGCAATCGTCAAGATAAAGCCAATCCAGCCTTTGTGCATTGAAAAGCAGTCTGAGATACCGCAGATGGCAAGATTTGCCGTCAGAGACTCCGGAGTCACGGTAGCAGCTGGAATGTGCATTGACTTAGTGAAAAAGTGATTTTATTTTTTGATTCCTCCTCGATTGAGGGTCATGATAAACTGACAATTATCATGTAGTAAAAGGTTGCTGTTGTTCAACACCGTAATCCGTGCCATTCATGGTATAATTTTTGATGAAACTTTTTTCGAAAAAAGTTTCTCGTCGTAAAGGGGCGAAACCGTTTATGCAAAAAGCAAGAATAAAATTAGCAAGCATTGATATAACCAAAATCAATGATGTATGCAGCTACATTAAAGACATAGCTGACAAAACCGGTGTTGATATGAGAGGCCCGATTCCATTACCAACCAAAAGGCTCAGGGTAACAACAAGAAAAAGCCCGGATGGGGAAGGAACAGCAACTTGGGAAAGATACGAGATGAGAGTTCATAAAAGGTTAATTGATTTGGGCCTTGATGAAAGGGCTTTAAGATTGGTGATGAGAGTTCCTATTCCTGAAGGATTGAATATTGAGATAGAGATGATTGAATAAAATGTCAAAAAATAATTCGGGTTCAAATTCATTAACAACTTCTTTTAGATTTAGCTACTTTTATTTCTGGCGCTAAGCCAGACCACTATATTTTTTGCGGCATTTACTATCAATATCTTGATAGTGTTCTAAATTTTAATTTAAAAAATATTTTCAAAATTAATGGGAGGAAAGAAAATGACAAATCAAAATCATATCATCGATACGCGTATTGCAGGAGATTACAAGCCACTTATTACTCTTGACCAATTGCAGAAAGAGATACCCAGATCGGATGTAGCTCGGGAAACTGTTCTTCAAACAAGAGCTGGAATAGAAGCAATATTAGATGGAAGGGACCCAAGGAGATTGATAATCATGGGCCCATGTTCCACTCATGATATGGGGGAAGCTATAGATTATGCTGAAAGCGTAAAAGAACTTTCAGCAAGGGTAAATGATTCATTATTAATAGTGCAAAGAACTTTTTTTGAAAAGCCAAGAACTGGACTGGGATGGTTTGGATTAATAGTGGATTCTGATCTTAACGGCACAGAAGACTTGGATAAAGGATACAGATTGGCAAGAACTATACTTTCAAGAATTTCAGGTATGGGAGTTGCATGCGCGACTGAATATGTGGATACTGATACCCCCCAGCTGATAGGTGAATTTGTATCATGGGCAGCAATTGGAGCTAGGACTTCGTATTCTCAGCAGCATCGTGAGATGGCTTCTGGGTTGTCAATGCCAGTTGGATTCAAAAACGATACGCATGGAGACATAAGCGTAGCTGTAAATGGAGTGATTGTTGCTAAAGGTCCACACTCCTTTAGAGGAACCAACAGGTATGGTATTAGATGTGTAATTCCCACCACAGGTAATCCATATGGGCATGTTGTTCTTAGAGGCGGCCATAAGCCAAACTATGATGAAGCTCATGTCAAAACAGCACAACTAATGTTAAGAGAAAGTAATTTGCCTGAAGTTGTTATTATTGATTGCAGCCATGATAATACCAAAGTTTATGATGGCGGAGATAAACTCAAAAAAGATTACATACAGCAGATTGCAACAGCCGAAGATGTCAAAAGACAAATTAAAGATGGCAACAATGGAATAGTTGGAATAATGATTGAATCCAACCATAATGCTGGAAAACAACCTATACCTTCAGATTTAAGAGGGTTTAACAAGTCGACTTTAAAATACGGCTATTCTGTTACTGACGGTTGCATAGGACTGGATGACACCAAAAACTTGGTCATGGACTGGTACAGAGATTTAAGAAGAACTTTTGTCTCGATAGGCACAACGAGATAAATTTTCGCAAAAAATCGGAATATTCACATAAAGAGAATATCCGTATATACAAAACGACAATAATTAATGGACAATAGTTGTCGTTTTTTAATTAGTAAAAGACATATTGTGTGTCCTAAAATTTCTGTCTTTTACTAATATTTAAGAAGATTTATAAAGCAAAATCCAATTCGAAGCTCTTAATGCCGGGGTCGCATAACCTGGTCAATATTCGAAGATGTTGAATCTTCAATATTCAGGAAATTGCGCAAGCCTGGAAAGCTTGTTTCCGAAAGGATATCTGGGTTCAAAATTTTAATGGCATTTCGGTAATATGCATGAGCATCGTTGCCTGACTTAACATGTCGGAAATCAAAGATTTCCGAGCACTCCAAAAATCCAATGGATTTTTGATGACTTGCCATGAAGAATGAAATTCCCAGCTCCGGCGTTTTTTCTTGTCTTACTATTCATCTGACGAAAATGCGACAGAGCCAATTCTGAATTAAATAAGTATTTAAATAAGTGATAAAATAAGTAAATTCTGTTTTAAGGGTGAATTTCAAACCACAAACCTTATAAATAAGTATTTTGTTAAGTAGTAAAATAAGTAGAATGGTAGAATTCAAAAGAAAACTGTATAAGCGGGGCTCGAGCTTTGAGACGACTATCCCTATGCCGCTTCTGTTTGCCCTCGACAGGAAAAAGAAGTACGATGTTGTTTTCGCATATGACGAGCAGTCCAATAAATGGTATCTAAAATTTGAAGAAACAGCAAAGTGAAAACAATTTTAGAATTAATATATAAGAATAAAAAAATAAATGAGGTGGAGTAAATGAGCAGGCGCTTTGAAGAGCTTATAGACGTGCTGGATTATGATGAATTAATGCGTTTTAAGTCTGACCTGGACAGCGGGGCCATAACTATCAAGAAATTAATGGAAGAAAAAATAAAAAAGAAATTAAAAGAGCATGA
>CAYHTH010000050.1:0-6221 GCA_964359525.1 uncultured Methanosarcinales archaeon
CCTTTCCAAGCAATGCGGCAAGAAATCCCTCTAAGATATCAAAGTTTGATTTATTTCTCAAGATATGTTTTGCTGCCCAATCAAACCGTATCAGCCTTTTTTCTTCTGTGTTTATCATTCCTTTGCCTCATGAAGTATTGCCTACATCCTTGACATGTCTAAATTTTATCATAATTATCAGCCGTTGTCAATAATTTTCAACCTGAGCAGTTATGTTGATTCAAAATATGTGTAAAATAACAATAGTTGAGTAGTTATGCAGTATCTCCATACACCTTACGATGGTGGATGTCGTCCAGATTAATTATATCATTCTTTTTCAATTTTTGCTATAAGTTTTTTATAATTTTGTGCGAAAAGTTTCAAGCTGAGCAATTAGGGTGATTTGCCACAAGAATGCAGAGATTTTTAACTGAATTCTGGTGATATTGTCCAAATTCTCTGTAGTAGTGAGGGTCTTTAGACCCGTAAATAATAATGCATTGGTACACAGGATACACTTAAAAATGCTAACGGTGCTCACTACATTGTAATACATTATTTGCGTTCCATATCTCTCTGAACACATACTGTCTTACGCAAAGCATGACCCAATACCCCTCTTTAAGGCAGAACCTTTATAATGATTCAAATTCGTCTGAAATTGCCATTGGATAGTAGACATGGACATCTTTTTTTGCTCCGATTCTATAGGCTCTGTCTGTTGCCTGTTTTTCCTTTGCCGGATTCCAATGGCGAGTATAATGAATTACATGATTAGCTGCTGTTACATTCAAACCAACTCCTGCTGCTAACGGTGACATTATAATTACATTGAACCCTTTTTCTGATTCAAAGCGGTTAATGGTCTGCTGTCTGCTCAACATTGTTCTGCCTTCAGCTTTCTTTATTGTTGGGGTATCTCCATTTATGATGCGGGGGAAAATTTCAAAGTGCTCAAATATTACTTTTTGCAACATTTTTTGGGTTTCTTTTCTATCAGCAAATATGATTGCCTTTTCGTCTTTTGCTTGGATCTCTGTCAAAAGATCAATTGAAATTTGTAATTTTGCAGAAGATCGAACAAGTTCATCAGATTTGAAATTGGAAATTCGACTGTCAGCTAAAAATGGATGGTCCGAAATATCACGAATAGTCCAAAGTGATCTTAAAATTTGATTCCTTCTGTCTGTTCCATTCAAGTCAATGCGTTTCGCTTGTTCAAGTTCAATTTTATATCGTTCAAGCTGTTCCTTCGGCATTTGCCTTTTTATCCTTGAATTTTCGTTATCGAACTTTTTCGGTAAATCTTCAGCAATATCTTCCTTTAATCTCCGCTTAATAAAAATTCCGATTTTATCACGAATTTTTTTACCAAGCTCTGTCACATTAGTTGTTTTTTCCTTCAAACAACCCTGAAATTCCTTGGCAAAATCCTTTGCGTAACCTAAAAGTCCAGGAGAAGAAAAATCCATGATACACCAAAGGTCAACAGGTGTATTTTCAACAGGTGTTCCAGTCATTGCAATTTTGAAATCTGCTTTCAATGCTTTACTTGCATTCGTCACCCCTGTTCCAGGTGTTTTAATCTTTTGTGCTTCATCTAAAACAACAACAGCATAATCAATTGCACACAAATTGCGTTGATAAGTTTTTAATGTTTCATAATTAGTCAGGATGATATGCTTCCGTTGCAATTGGTCAACTTTTTCCTTGCTAAATTCCCTGCTCAAATCGATTGTTCCATAAAGCAGGGTTAAAGGAATACTCTGCGGTGAAAAAAAACTTTGATACTCGTTCTCCCAATTTTCAAGCAAGGTTACTGGTGCTACAATCAAGTATGGTTTTGAATCCTGGCTCACCTGTGCATGCCATTCAATAAAATAAAGTACTTGTAAAGTTTTTCCTAAACCCATATCGTCTGCAAGTAAACAGCCGTGTGAACCTTTTTTTTGCAAAGTTTGCAGCCATGCAATGCCTTCGACTTGATGGGTTTTCAATTCAACAAACTGCTTGAGATTTCTAATTTGTGAAAAACTGTACTTGATTGTTGAGATTTTCTCTTGTCCTTCGTCATATTCCGTGGACTCCATGTTTTCTTTGATGATTAAAACTTTATTTTCATTAAGTGGTTCTCTTTTGTGAACTGGTTCTTTCTGGTTTTCAAATTGTTTTTTAGCAATGTGAATAAATTTCTCTGCATCATCAATAGAGATTTCTGCTCCTCTCCATTCGAAAGATTTCGACCTGAGCAATTAGAATGTAGTGAGCACCTTTAGGTGCGACCTTGTAGCATTAAATCGGGTCTTTCGGGTCTAAAGACCCTCACTACATCGGACAATTCAGTCAAAAATCTCTGCATTCTTGCAGTAAATCACCCTAATTGCTCAGGTCGAAGCATTTTAAGTTATGCGAAAAAGTTTTTTCACGTTCCGGCAAGCGATTGAATTCTTCAATTGCCTCACAAATCAAAAATTGGTTTACAGAAAGCAAATACTGACATTTTTCAATTTCTAAGATTGCTCCGTTACGATGGACATTGAAACGGTTTCCATTTGGCACAAAATCATAAAATCCATATTTGAACCTAAAACTTGGCTGGTTCAGTTGTCCATCTGACTGAATGTAAATCTCATAAGGATATTGAGTTGGCAAACAGAGAATCTGTTTTTCAATTTCACTAAGGTTTAGAATTTCAATTGCATCTACTTCACATGTATGTGATTTTAGTTCAGCAAATCCATTATCAGCTAATTCATTCAGAATTGAAAGCTGAGACAAGTATTCGTTTTGAATTTCATTCCACTGTAAAACAGGAATATTATTCCCTGCTTCATCAAGAATAGAAAACAAAAAGATATTTTGATATTGCCAGTTAAACATCGACATCAATACCTACTTTCTCTTTCATCCAGAAAGACAATATATCTTCCCAAGTTAGATCACCATCACTATGGCTTAACCGCCCTTCATCAGAAGGATCTTGCACATAACGACCTTTCCTATAAACTAACATTTTAAGGCTGCCGTCTCTGAAGGAATCTACGTTATCGTATGTTTTATTCATGGAAGGTGAATTAATATTGCTTTGTTTGTAAGCATAAAAAGCATATCCGAGATCACTAAATTCGATAAACTTATAATCTTTAACATGCATAAAGAAAGCCGAAATTTGTTTTTTGTCATGAGTTGTGTGGAAACGACTATTAACAAATTCAGCAATTCTTCGATCTTGCTTTAGTTGACTTTTAATATTTGACGGACCATGTACTTTGAAGGCAGTAATATGTTTTGATAATTTTAACCAAAAATTTTTTCTTCTTGGATCGTTGATACACTTTTCAAAGAATACATTTATGAATTGCTTAGTAATCCATTCATCTAAAATTTCTCTTGCTTTTCTGATTTCGTTTTTTTCTAATTCAGTTGCACCTTCAAATGGTATCCAGCTACTTACATTTGCAGGGTCACCAATCAATTTAAAGGCAATATTTTTTACTCTATCCTGCAAGCTGTCAAAATTTGGTGAGTTAGCTTGTATAATTATTTTGCTTATAATTCGTTTATTGGTTATTGAATTGTTATGATCCTTCAAAGCCTCATTCAAATCTTCAATGAAGGACGATATATCTTTCTTTCGTTTTTCATAATAAGCCAAAATTGCCTTAGAGAAATACGAATAAGAAAACCAACTGTCAGGAAGTGCTAACTTTTTTGTAGCTTCTTTGATTGGATTGTTCATTGAAGCTAAAGTGTAGCCAAGATCTAAATTCCCCTTTTTATAGTCAAAGAACTTAATATTTGACTTCAATGATGTTAAGACTGTTCTTCCGCCTTTGTATGAGTTTAATTTTTTACAAATGAAAATACCAAGTTTCTGCATGGAAACTGTATGGCTTGACTCCCAATTTTTCAGGTAACAATCGATTAGTCCGTTTAAATATAAATATAGCCAGTGCGATTCTAATATCGTAAAAACCAGATCAAGTTCATCAGGATTACTATATATAGATGAAATGTTAGGAACAGAATAAGAAAGCGAATATGTAATCGTCCTAAGTTCCTTTTTGTCAAAAGGATTCAAATGAAAGCTGTCTGATTTAAACTTCATGAAAACCTGTGGAATGGAATTTTTGCAAGTAAATTTGAATGAACTTTCGCCAATATCTTGCGATAATTTTTTAAGTTTATCTATTCTAATCTCAAGCAACCGTGTAGTCCGTGCTACAAATGCATCAACCGCTGCCTGCTTCATCAAAACAGGTGAAAAATTGAAGTTCAATATTTCGTTTATTGTTTGCATCACTTCTTCCCACTAAATATTAGAATTTCATCAATTTGTTTTTCAGCGTTTGTCCGTATTCTAAATTCCACCCTGCGATTTAATTCTCTTCCACTGCTATCATTATTGTCTGCAATAGGTTTACTATATGAAAGTCCATTTGCCGTTAAATTTTCTTTAACCCATGATTGAATTTGGGCATCAAGTTGAGTAGAATCCAAAACAAAAGACAGAACGCTTCGAGTTCTGTCTTGGGACAGTTCCATATTGGTGTAATAATCTCCAACATTGTCTGTATGTCCTTCAATCGTCTTTGAGTTGTTTTCCAGAAATTGGTTTGAATGCTGGGAAAATTTTAGTTGGGCATCTTTAAAAGCACTGGAGGAATTATTCATATTTTCAGAAATCAATTTCAATTGTCCTGCTGCTAAATTTAATTCATTTTGAACATTGTTAAATCTTAAAATCGTTTCCGTTACATTTATTGACAAGCTATTCATCTCTTTAATGCTTGTACTAAAAGCATTAAATAACTTATCTAAAATTTGCAAATTTTCAGATTGTTTTGTTATTAAAACTTCTTGCCCGATTTGCAATTCACCAACATTGGTTTTTAAGATCTCGGACATTTCTTCAACCTGTTTTTTCATTTGTTCGGTTGATTCATTTGATTGGGCAAGTGTTTGTTTGGCTATCTGCTGAACGACCTCCTGCAAACTTCTGAAATCTTTATTAAGTTTTTCAGTCATTTCTTGAACTTTAGCAGGAAAATCTATAAGCGAACTTCCAGCTTGTCCTAATAGGGTTGCAATTTCTTTAAGTTCTGATTTTGTTGATCCAGAAACTGATATTTTGAACTCATCCATCATTTTACTCAACGCTGATTCAAGTTCATTTACGACATTTTGGCTCATTCCAGTTGTTGAGTCTTGAAGCTTTTTCCCTAAATTTTCAATCTCAGTTTTCAATAAGTGTAACTCTGGGATAATTACTTTTTGTATTTGATTGCTTAGGATAGAGTCAAAACCTGCCTCAATCTTCATTGCAAGGTCTGTTGAAAATGCTTGCATTGCTTTTGATTGTTTTACGGATTCATCATAAATGTCTCGGAAAACATTTGCTGGCTTGACTCTATTGTTGTTTTCATCAGTAAATATAAAGTAGTCCGACAGGATTCTTTCCTGTCCTGCCGATTCAATCTGACGTTCATCCTCTTTAGAAATTTTATATTTCTTGTCAAGCTTATAACATAGTTTGTGAATAGAATTATATAGAGAGTGTATCTTACATTTTTCGATAAAAGTAAAAATTAGAGAAAGCAGCATGCCCCATATTGAAGAAACGAAAGCTGTTCCCATCCCAGAAAGGAGTATTTCAATGCTTTGTTTGATTTGTTCGGTTGATGTTGTTTTAAAGTAAGTGATCCCATAAGTCAATCCAACGAATGTTCCCAAGATACCTAATCCAACAAGTGTGCTTGGGATTGATGAAAGCAGTTTGAGATTTGTATTGCTTGCAAGCAGGTTTTTTCATTAAAAAAATTATATGAATACTCATCTGTTTTTCTTCCTCCATTAAAGTCAAGAAAAGTTTCACTATAGTCCTGCCAAATTGTTTTAAGTTGGCTATCGTTTGAAATAGCATCCTCTGAGAAATTCTTTATGGATTTATCTACACTTTTTATTAGCTGTCTTGATACTTTTAACAGTCGATCAAGGAAAAATAAAAAAATCACGACTGTTACGATTACCCACCAAACAGTAAGCGTATTGCCATCCCACACAAAAATTGATTTATAAGGGAAAAGTTTGTAAAAAAATTCCATTTATTTTACCTTTCTCGATAAAATTGTCTTGGTTCGGTATTCAGTCTGCAACGCTTTTCGATCAGATAGTATCCTTCATGATAAATATATGCAATCCAATAAATAATTTGACATATGAATGTAGTGAGGGTCTTT
>CAYHTH010000051.1:0-6194 GCA_964359525.1 uncultured Methanosarcinales archaeon
CTGGCACTGATGGTTTGAATGCAATAAAAATCGCGCAAAAATTCATGGATTCGTCAAAAAATAACAGAGTTGAACTTTTATGAAAATCAGCGTCATAGGGCTTGGAAAGGCAGGGCTTCCATTGGCAGCTGTAATAGCAGATGCCGGAATAAAAGTGATGGGAGTTGATATAGACGACAAAAAGACTGATATGATAAACTATGGCATTAACCCAATTCCGGAGGAAAACGGGCTAAGCGCCCTGGTGAAAAAGCACGGCGGCAAAAATCTTGCTGCGACAAGCGACGCAGTTTCTGCTGCAAAACAAAGCACCGTGCATATAGTGATAGTTCCTCTCTTCATAGACTCAAAAAAGAAGCCGGATTTTTCGATAATGAGGAAGGCGCTTGAAAGCCTTGGGAAAGGAATAAAGAAAAATGACCTTGTCGTACTAGAGACGACAGTTCCTCCAGCCACGACGGAAAATTTTGTCAAGGAGGTTCTCGAAAAAGAATCTTCCATGAAAGCGGGAAAAGATTTTTACCTTGCATACAGCCCGGAGAGGATAATGACGGGCTATTCAATATCGAGATACCGGGAATTTCCAAAGCTCGTGGGCGGAATAAACAAGGAGAGCACGGAAAAGGCATTTGAAGTTTACAGCAAATTCGCAAAACCAGTCAAGGTGAGCAACTGCAGGACTGCAGAGCTTGCAAAGGTGGCAGAGGGAGTTTACAGGGACGTCAACATAGCCATGGCAAATGAGCTGCTGAAAGTTTCAGAGCACTACAATGTTGATTTCTGGGAGATGAGGGATGCGGCAAGGCACCAGTACTGTAACATACTGGAACCGGGAAATGTGGGCGGGCACTGCATTCCAGTCTATTCGTGGTTCCTGATAAATGAAATGGAAGTCCCTTTAATAAAGACTGCAAGAACAATAAATGATGACATGATAAACTACTATGCCGAAAAAGTAGGCAAGATAGGCGGAAAAAAGGTAGGAGTCCTAGGATTGAGCTACAGGGAAGGCGTCAAGGAAAAAGCTTACAGCAGGTCGATAGATTTCATAAGCCTCCTGAAGAAAAAAGGATATGATGTTTACGCGCTTGACCCTTTATACTCCAAAGAAGAAACTGAAAAGGAATTCAATGCGAAATTTCTTGAAGACCTCTCAAAGATGGATGTTATAGTGCTGATGAACAGGGAATCAGGGTACAAAGAAGTACTTTCAAAAATAAAAAGCAAGGTTGTCGATGTGAAAAACCTGCTTGGTGAAAAATGAAGATACTCTCGGTGATAGGGGCAAGGCCCGAATTTGTCAAGGAAGGGCCTTTGTCAAGGGAATTGAGAAAACGGCATACAGAAATTATAATCCATACTGGACAACATTATGATTATGAGATGTCCAAGGTTTTTTTTGGAGACTTGAAAATTCCGGAGCCGGACTATAATCTTGAAGTTGGCTCAGGGACGCATGGAAAACAAACTGGAGAGATGCTGATAAAGCTGGAAGAAGTTTTTTTGAAGGAAAAGCCAGACATTGTTATTGTAGCAGGGGACACAAACACTACAATTGCAGGCGCATTGTCTGCTTCAAAGCTTGGCATAAAAATTGCCCACGTTGAATCTGGAATGAGGAGCTTTGATAAAACAATGCCCGAGGAAATCAATCGTGTCCTGACGGACCACATTTCAAATATACTTTTCTGCTCAACCGAGACTGCTGTCTTGAACCTGAGGAAAGAATCCATTAATGAGAATGTGTTTAATGTTGGTGACATAATGATAGACGCGATTAAGGAAAATATAGGGATTGCGGAGAAAAAATCAACCATACTCAAAAAATTGGGATTGAAAAGCAAGTCCTACATTATTGCGACTGTGCATCGCGCAAGCAACACGGACAATAAAGAAAATTTGGGCAGTATAATTGGAGCACTTGCACAATCAAAAGAAAAAATTGTATTCCCATTGCATCCAAGGACAGAGAAATATCTTAAGTCTTACGGATTATTTAACAAACTAAAGAGTTCAAATATCACCATTACAAAACCTCTTGGATACCTTGACATGCTTGTGCTTGAGAAAAATTCAAGAAAAATATTGACGGATTCGGGTGGCATTCAAAAGGAAGCTTATTTTTTTGGCGTGCCGTGCATAACATTCAGGGACACAACAGAATGGGTTGAAACAGTTGAGAATGGATATAACAAGCTGGTAGGGACTGATGCCAGAAAAATCAGTGACGCAATAAAAAGTTTTGAAGGAAACAAAAAAAGCATCCAGCTGTATGGAAATGGAGATGCAGGCAGAAAAATAGTTGAAATAATATCAAAGCAATCATAAAAATGGAATGCAATTTTACCTATAATCATTTCAGGGAAGCAATCGGAATTGCAAAAGACTCTGGATTTTCTTTTTTCACAATGCACGATGTTCTCATCAAAAAGCCGTCCGGGAAAATAATTGTGCTGAGGCATGACGTTGACTTATCCATGAAACATGCGCTCAAGATGGCCGAGACGGAGAGAATGCTTGGCATAAATTCAACTTACTTTTTCAGGGTCAACGAGATTGTTAACCCATTTTCCGGGAAAAATTCAGAAATGCTCAGGAAAATCGCGAAGATGGGGCACGAGATAGGGCTTCATTACGATTCTGATGTGATAAGCCTTGATGATTTTAAAGAATACTTGTTGGACAAGAAGAAAAAGCTTGAGATTGCTTCAGGCTCTAAAGTTTATGGAGCTGCATTGCATAGGGTAAAAAAGCTTGGTGCAAAAAATATAGAGACTCTTAATTTCATCGAGGGCTTTTTGGGCGAGCTTGGTCTTGAATATGATGCGTATTCTGAAAAATTTTTCAAGCAGCTGAAATATATATCAGACAGTGCCCGCCATTGGAAGGAAGGCTGCATGTGCCAACACATAGGAAAGTGGCCAAGGCTCTATATTTTGACGCACCCAATCTGGTGGTCTGACACGACAACGTCATTGGTCAGCATAATTGAAGAGCTAATCTAATTATTTAAAAGCCAGCACCCCAATCACTTCCTTCACCGTCCTAAACTTACCGTTCTTGAATTTGGAAATTGCTGCTTTCCTGAACACTTCAACCTTGCTCTTGTCGCCTATCTTGTAGGAAAGCCAATAATCAACCAGAGAATTAACATCAGGAAAATCAATTGGGTTTGTGAACCTGAAAACCTCAACTTTCTTGAAATTTTTTTTCAGAAAATTAATAGCAAAATTCTCAAAAAATCCCTTGTGCATTTTTGGCAGTTCTGCAATTTGCGAATGCAATTCAAGCAATTCCTTGTTGTTTTCCAGGCTTGGCCCGCACAAGAACAATCTTCCGTGCTCTTCCAGCAAGGCTTTCAATTGCAGCAATGTTTCCTCGGGATTTTTGCTGTAATAAATTGCAAAGCACGATATTATCAGGTCAAAATGGTGTCCAGAGAGTTTGTCGTGTATTTCCTCAATTGATGACAAAATTAATTTTACATTATCTTTTCCCTTTGTCTTTTCCCTGATTAAATCGAGGGATTCGCTGCTTATATCAATTCCAATAACAAGGCCTTTCGTTTTGTCAGAAATTGGGATAAGCTGCTTTCCTGTTCCGCAACCAACGTCAAGCACTGACTCCTTGTTTTTAAGTTTGATTATACCAAAAATCCAGTCGTCTATGTCGTGCTTTGAGTATTTGTCGTGCACTTCTATCCTCTTGGCAAGCATCTGCTTGCTTGTGTTTGCTTCTTCCATTTTATTTAGCGACATCAAGGAATTTTTGGGCTATTGTTGAGTAGCTGTACAATTCATGCGCAGCCCTGAAAGAATTTTCTCCCATCTTTTCCCGCAAGTTCCTGCTTTTTATAAGTTTTTCGAGATAAAACTTAAGCTTTTCCTTGTCGTTGAAAGCAAACTTGAAGCCGTTATGGTGCGAGACAAGATGGGGCATCTGCCAGTCAACCATGACAATTGGCAGCTTGCAGGCCATCGCTTCGATTATCGAGACTGAATTATTTGCGGGCCAAACTCCAATGTCAGCTATGCTGTAATACACCGGAAGGTCATCCCTTCTTGCAAAGCCATTGAACAGGATTTTCTTGCCTGCTTTTAATTCCTTGGCATGCGCTCTCAGCTCGTCCATGTAGTCTTTCTCGCCCTCGCCTACTATCAAAAGACGCGTTTTGTATTTGTTGCAAATGTCATTGAAAGCGTCCATCAGGAGTTCTATGTTTTTTCTCCTGAAAATCGTGCCCACAAAAATAAGAATTACTTCATCCTTCACAAAACCTAATTTTTTTCTTAGCTCACTTGCTTCCTTTTCCTTGTAATAATAAGTGTCCGTGTCAACTCCAAGCTCAACCAGTGCAATTCTTTTTGGGCTTATCTTATGGGCCTTTACCAAAAATTCTTTTGTGTTTTTTGTCACGGCTATTATCTTGTCAGCTTTCCAGAAATTGTAATCTATGAGGAATCTCCTGAAGCCAAAATACTCTATGTTTCTAAGGAGCGTTTTTATTTTCCCAGGAATGTTGTGGTAGAAATCATGCTGGTCAACAATCAGCTTGAAGCCAAGCTCGTCCTTGTAGAATGCTGCCTGGCAAGACAATCCCTGCCTGCTCTCGTGTGCAAACACAATGTCAGGATAAATTTTTTCAAGAGTTTCCTTTACCTTTGCGCATAAAATAAAATCATTGTATTCAATCCAGTGCGGCAGCCAGTGCACTTTTATGCCATCTATGACAGAGAAACTTTTCTTTCTTTTCCTTGAAGTGAATCTCAAGCCAGCGTCCTTGAACATTTTTTCTATGTTCCTGAAAGGGTAGAGCATGTCAGACGCTATTACATGCACGTCATGCCCCATCTTTACGTGTTCTTTTGAAAGGTAATATTCCTGATAGCCGAACTCCGGCACAAAATAGCCCATTATATGCACAATTCTCATATCTGATGAAAAACAATGAGTGATTTTAAACTTTGCTATCCCAATAAACAAATAATTTAAAAACTGATATTGAATACACGGCATAAAATGAAAATACTTGTTACAGGAGGTTCCGGATTCATAGCGACTCATTTGGTTAAGCATCTTCTTGAGAAAGGTCATAAAATTAAAGTAATAGATTTGAAAGAGCCGCATATAAAACACAAAAATCTTGAGTTTGTGAATAAGTCAATTTTGAATGGGCTTGTGGAAGATATTAAAGGATGCGATGCAGTTTTTCATTTTGCCGCAATTCTTGGAGTTGACAACTCAGACAGAAGACCGCTTGATACGATGAAAGTTAATCTTGAAGGCTCTGTAAATGTTTTTAAATCTGCACTTGAAGCAGGAGTTAAAAGAATGATTTTCTCGTCATCTTCAGAAGTTTACGGCGAGCCAAGGGAGCTGCCGATAAAGGAGGACAGCGTGAAAGGGCCGGTTTCAACTTACGGCGTTTCAAAACTTGCATCTGAAATTTATGCAAAAGCGTTTAATCAAGAGAAAGGAGCTGACATAAAGATTGTAAGATTCTTTAATGTTTACGGTCCTGGACAGGAAAATAACTGGGTTGTGCCTATTTTTATTAACAAAGCTCTGAGAAACGAGCCGATAACAGTATTTGGACAAGGAAACCAGACAAGGTGCTTTACTTTTGTCGAGGATATTTCAGACGGAGTCATGAAAGTTTTTGAGAAAGGAAAAACCGGAGAGGCTTACAATATCGGAAACAACCATCCAACAACAATACTTGAGCTTGCGCAGATTGTGAAAGAAGTTACAAAAAGCAGGTCAGAAATCATAAAATTG
Source organism: uncultured Methanosarcinales archaeon (assembly GCA_964359525.1). Lineage (GTDB taxonomy): Archaea > Nanobdellota > Nanobdellia > Woesearchaeales > GW2011-AR4. Next base: position 5,779 of record CAYHTH010000051.1, read on the forward strand.
GGCTTTGGCAAGGATACAAGATTGAAAGAAAGGGAAATTGAATACAGGATTCCTGACATTTCTAAGATGAAAGAAATTGGATGGCAGCCAAAGACGATGGTTAGGGATGGTGTAAAGAAGATTTTGGAGAGTATGCGGAAGAATTGATTTCTACAAATTATAAACATTAATTAAAAAATTTAGTGACGTGATAATTACAGTAACTATTACTAGAAAAATTCAGCTTCTCCCAATGCCGTGATAAAGAATTCCCATTGATTTTATTTTGTCTTTATCAAGACAGTTTCGGCCGTCTATAACAACTAATATTTTATTTTTCTTTAATTTTTCTAAATCCATTTCCTTAAATTCTTTATGGTCAGTGACTAAAATAACATAATCGCTTTTGTTCAGTAATTCATCTAAATCTTTTACGT
>CAYHTH010000052.1:0-1938 GCA_964359525.1 uncultured Methanosarcinales archaeon
GTGTCAGGGTCAACAATGAACTTGTTGCCTATCTTTATCACAGTAACTGCAATCGGAGTTTTTTCCAGCTGAAGCTTCTCGTCAGTTTTGCTCTTGTAATCAACTTTCACGCCGTTAAATGCGGGGAACTTTGTGTCCTTCAAAGCTGCAAGCGCAGCCAGCGAAGAGGCATCGAATAAATTGCCTGCATCATTTATCGGGCAGATGTCAATTATGACCATCCAGATTTTTTCGCCCGGAGTGATACACAGTTTCTTGAAATCGAGCGCTTTGCTTTCTCTTATTCCCCTGTCAACAACCCTTGCAAGCTCGATTGCCTGTATTCCCGGCGGCCCCGGCTCGAACTCAGGATTGGATAAAGCCAAAAGCTCGGCTCCGACTATTATCGTTCCTTCATTTGGCGTGTCAGGATATGGCTCGCCAACTTCTAATTTGACACCAACCATTATATCAGTCTCGCCGATTTTAACCCGGGCCGAGCCTTCTGCAGTCTTTATCACACCATACTCTACCGTAATTGGCTGCCTGTATTCTGTAAGTTTCCTGCCATCTAATCTCGTATTTGCTTCAAGCAAACTTATGATATGGCTTCTTAATTCTCTGTACATTTTACATCTCCACTCCTTTATATTTATCCTTAAGCGCTTTTTTCTGGACTTCATAAATGTCCATCAAAACTTTTTTGCTCATTCCTATCAGCTTCATCAATTCCTCTTTCGTTACTTCGCCGTCCATCTGCAGCAGGCTGATTTTGCCTGAGTTAGGCAGCATTGCAATTGGTATGTCTGCAACCGGCCCATCCGGATAGCTTTCCTCTGAATAATCCAAATCAACAACAAGCTTGTCGTCAACTTTTCCGAATGACACGGCAGATACCAAATCTTTCATGTCAAGCCCTGCGTCCGCAAGCGCCATTGATGCTGCGCAAATGCCAGCGCATCTTGAGCCTGCTTCTGTCTGCGGCAGCTCGATAAAAACATCCACAACTGAATTTGGGTAATCCTCCAGATTCAAAACTGGCAATAACGCTTTTTGTGTTACAAGAGAAATTTCCTTTGATCTTCGCGAGCCTCCGGGCCTCACTCTCTCGCCTGAGCTTGAGAATGGCATCATGTTGTAGCTGCATCTTAATATTCCTCTTTGAGGGTCCTGCAAAAACTTTGGATGCAAATTTCTCGGGCCGTACACTGCTGCATAAGCCCATGTATTCCCTATCTTAAACATTGCAGAGCCGTCTGCCCTTGGAATCACTCCAACTTTTGCTTCAATCGGCCTTGTTTCATCAAAGCTTCTTCCGTCAATTCTTTGTTTGTAAGTCATTTTTTCACCTTAATCCTGATGAGTTTTTTTGGATGGCATATTTTGCTCCAAAAACTCTTTAATCTTGTCTGTCAATCCGCTTGTATGGCTTTCGGCCGATATTTTTCTTATCGCCTGAATTGCAAGCAGCTCATTCATCGGTCCGCCGTCAATCCAAATCAGCCCATTCTGGCCGACAATAATGTTGCATTGTGTTGACTCTTTTATCATCACGACCATTGAGCCCTGTTTCCCGATTATTCTCGGAACTTTGTTCGCGTCGACTTCAATTATCCTTCCGCCTTTTAATTTTCTTAATCCGGGCCCTTTCATTGTCACGTCAATCAATTTCTGGCTTGTTACGTTCACAATCTGGCATACAATATGGTCGCCCAGGTCATAATACTGCGTGAGATTTGCGCCCCTCTGTATAAATTCAGATGTTGCATCTTTCATCGACAGCATTGCCGAGTATGCGGAATTTGTATCAAGGCGCCAGCCATTAAAGCCAACGTCAATAACTTTGCATATTATCGTGTCATTTGTTCTTGGCATGTACCTTCCTGATAAAGGAAGCAGTTTTATTGTCCTTCCGTCCATCATCACAAGCCCAAGCCTGTTTGCAACTATTTTTTCCCC
>CAYHTH010000052.1:2038-6109 GCA_964359525.1 uncultured Methanosarcinales archaeon
TTGTCCTTCCGTCCATCATCACAAGCCCAAGCCTGTTTGCAACTATTTTTTCCCCTTCCCTGTAAGTTCCTGCGCCCGGCAGCACGTCCATTCCGACCGCAAGCACTTCTCCCGGAACTGATATTTCCTTATCTTTAACTTTTATTTCTGACATTTTTCATCTCACCTTTAGTTTATATTTAATTTTGATAATTTACATAGTAAATTTTTTAGTGGATTGAGTACTGCTGTCTGGCTGCAGCGTACCTTAATGCAAATGCGTAGGCTGTTGGTTGCTGCTGGAAAACAAGCAAACCCCGTATAATATTTTCCATATTTGAAAACAACCCATCTCTATTTTCGCTTAATCTACCATTAGTCAACGCAGTCGCAAGTTTTTCCTCAATCTTAGTAAATTCTGCATTTGCAGTAGTAAGTGTCCTTTCTAACTGCGCATCATCCAAAGGATACGTAACTTCCGGTTTCAATAGATTCATAATTTGATTTGGCCCTGTATTGCTCATTTAATTTCATCCTTATTTTTTAAATTTGATTTACAAGTCCATTATTTTTTGGAACTGTGTTTTTTCTTGTATTTTATTTTGTTCTTTTGGTAATATTGATTCAAAGTGGCCCAGCATTGAAAGCACTTTCATTTCAGGCGCGATAGTTGCAAAAAGAATTTTTTCGTGAGCTATTGGCAACCTTTCATTGTCTGCAGTTTTAATCATGCTCAATAAACTCTTAGATTCAATTATTTCTGCAATTCCTATTTTTTGCTGGAAACTTTCAAATCTTTGCCCGATTTCTTTTTGGTTTAGGTTCATTTTTTTAATTTGATTTTTTATTTTATCTTCAAAACTTTGATCTCAACATTTCCGTGGCATATTTTATTTAATTTATCGTAAAGATCAGATTCCATCCCGCCGGGAATCTCAACGACAGCAACCCAGTTTCCGTTTGTCTGCCATTCCTCCCTTAAAATCGTGCTGAACATTTTGATGATTGAGTAGCACTTTGGCGCAAACTCCGGGGTGATTTTAATTGCAATTTCCTTGACTTCAAACTTTATTGGAAGAATCGGCCTTAAAACCTTAAGCGCATCCTGAACCTGCTGCTGCACGGGCTTGAATTCATCAACATGAAATTTCGCCTCGACAAAAGCATTCTCAATCCTCTGCGGAGGATGGGGCATATGCGTTTTTGGGTCAACTCCATTGCGATGAATTATTGCAATTATCTGTTTTCTTTTTTCTTCCCGTAAATTTTCCCTGTATTCCTGCGTTAATTGAATCTCTCCTTTGTGTATAATCTGACTGGCAATCTCGCCGACATCATTTGTTCCGAAAATCTGCTTCATTGCATTCCCTGAAGCAACTAATCCCTTATGGGCATCAGAGAATATCTGCATAGCTGCGAGAACATCATGCATGTCCACGCTTTTGCCTTCTTTAATAGCAAGCGCGTTTGCGCAGTCGACAAGAATCTCAAAATTATTTCCTTCAGTTTTTAACCTTGCAATGACTGCTTTATCTACGTTAACCATTTGATTCACTTATTTCTTTGCAGGCTTTTTATCTTCCTTTAAGTCAGATGATAGCTTTTCTATCCTTGATTTTGAAACTCGCCTGAATTTTTTCTCTGCGATCGTTATGTAAGCTGCATCAATCCTCTCAACGTTGAAATTTTCCCCCAAAACTTTTTTTAATGATTTTAATGAAAGTTTTAACCCATCTTCGATTGTTAATTCGGACTTGTATTCGTTATGCAAAATTTCCTCGACTTCAACTTCCCCTTCTCCGATTGCAGTTGCCTTGTATTGGAAATATATCCCAATTGGGTCTGTCTCGAATAATTTCGGAGTTGATTCGTCAATTCCTGCAACAAGTATGGATACTCCAAACGGCCTTAAGCCGCCGCTCTGCGTGCATATCTGCTTTAAATCGCAGATGTCTTTTACAATTGTCAAAGTGTCAATTTCAGAATCATAAGTAACTCTGTTCTGCTGCGCTTTTAATTGCGCCCTGTCAATCAAAACTCTTGCATCGCTCAAAATTCCGGATGCTGCGGCTCCAATATTCTCGTCAATCTGCCAGATTTTTTCCACTGATTCCGGCACCATGAGCGAGTCAACAATCCTTTTATCTGCAACAAGCAGAACTCCGTCGGAACATACCATTCCGATTGCTGTTGAGCCCTGCCTAACGGTTTTCTTTGCATATTCCACCTGCAATAGCCTGCCGTCGGGGCTGAACATTGTGATTGCCCTGTCATAACCCATCATCTGATGCTGCATTGGTTGCATTTTATTTCACCTCATGAATTTACTTATAATTTTGATTTTTAAGTTTTTAATTTCGTGATTTATTTTGTTGTTATTCTGTAATATTTTTTTTAATTTTTATTCAGGGGAACATTGTTTTTTGCTCTTAACCGTCAATTAATAGTTCCCACACCTTATCGCTGTTTTTTATTTATCGAGCACGATTTTATTCTTTTTATTTATTTTCTTAAATAATTATTATCTGCCTTCTTTAAAACGCCCGAAACACCCAGGCTTCTGATTATTGCGTCTTTGCTGCCGATTTTTTTGGCAAAAACCAGGGATGCCTTAACATCATCAACGTGCTTGTGGCTTACTTTCATAATCCCGCGCTGCTTTTCAGCATCCCACTTGTTGTTAAGCACAACAATTCCAGCTTTTGCAGTTCCGCGCTGCCCTAAAAACTGCAGTGAAGACTGCAATATTGCGCTTGAAACAGCATCAGCATCGCTGATTTTTTCTTTTGAAATGACTTCAAACACCAGGTAGCGCTTCTTTTCCCTTAAGCTGGGCAAAATAGGCTTTAGCTTCGTGTGAACCATCTCATTAACTGAGAAGAAAATTAGTAACTCCGTTCTTCTCTCTCTGTTATAGGCAGTATTCTTTAATGGTATATAAAGATTGCGAAAATGACTTTCGTCTCTCAAATGAGGGATGGAAAGAGAACCAAAATAGAAAAAATCATTGGCATAATTAGTATAGCTATTTTATTACTTGTATGGTTACTCAAATCAATTATTCTAAAAATTTAAGTTCTTTTTTCATTATATATGCTGCAAAATTTATAATTGATAATATACTAAAAAAAACCGAAGCTATTGTATAAGGCAAAAACTTCCAATCATATTGAGGCATATTACTTAATATTCCTATCAAAGCCGCAGATACGCCCACCAATGTTAATCCATCCGATAATTGTTTATTCATTTTTACACCTTCCAAACCCATTATTATTTTCCAAGCATTAACAAACTCCGAGATGCTATGGGTATACCTTATATATAAATCTTCCACTTTGATATAAAAGATTAAAAGATTAAAAGATACTTCGGTTCTAGTGCGTAATAGGATGGTAAACTTTCCGGTGCATTGTGAATTGTAAGAAATTACAAATCGGAATTTATTTAAAGGCAAGGGCAGATAAACAAATAATGATTATCTGGGGACACTACCATAAAAACATAAAACAGCTACCCATTGATTTAGGAATTATATGTAAAAAAGGGCACACCCCATTACAAACTTGGTTAGCCGAATACGTAAAACACGTTTATCATATTAGAGATGATTCTAACTCATATGTAGGTGTTTTTGGTTATTGCACTAAATGCAGATTATACTATGAATTTCAAGATAGTGGACTTAATATCGCTTTGTTAGATTATGCGAATGGCAAAATAAGCTCGGATGAAATTTTAATCCAAGCAAAAAAGCTAAAGGATATCATAATTAAGAGTGAAAAAGAAACCGATGCAAAGGATGATGATGATTTTATCAGATTCATAAAAATTATGAGTATTGTGATAATTTTTATAATCGGTTTAGTGTTATTTAGATTTTTAATATAACTAATTTTCAAAACTCTTTTCTAATAACTACATCCACTCATTGCTTGTCAACCCAGCAACATTTTGTGAAAGTATTTTTTAAACTTCCAGTTAGAACTATCTTCTCATTATTGAAACCAACTCATTCTTTTTCTTGTTCATCATCTCTTCAGAATCAGCTTCAAGGTTTAATCTTAACAAAGGCTCTGTGTTGCTTGGCCT
>CAYHTH010000053.1:0-6097 GCA_964359525.1 uncultured Methanosarcinales archaeon
ATCAACGCTTTATAATATAATTCTTATTCCCCTATTTTAAATTTATCCTATCCACGATTCTTTTCAATCTTCGGCATATCATCACTTTCTTCATCATTTATTGGTTTTTTCATTGACTTTATCGACGTAGTTAACTTTTGGAATGTCTTCAAATTAGGCATAAATCCAGTAACCTGCTGATAAATAAACAGTATCCCTATCCACAACATTTAAATAAGTGTCAATCAAGTTTTCATTATGCTGAATAGAAAATCGCAAGGCGCTTCGGAAGTTTTTAAATACCTGATTATCGCTGTTATTTCTGCGGTTATACTGGTTGGGGGATACAAGCTTATCAATCTTATAGCTTCACGCTCGTGCCAGGCCGATTTGTCCAGAATGGAGATTGATTTGAGAAACATGAATCAGGGCATGAGGTATGGTGAAAAAGAGCTGAAGACGCTTAAGATGCCTTGCAATGTTGAAAAAGTTTATTTTCTGGATTTGAAAGCGGGGATTAATCCTGATTTGTTTATCACAGTGCCAATTATAAAGGATGCCCTTCAAACACGAGCGGCAAATAATATATTTTTGGCAGTCGGAAATGATATTAAGCATTCATTTTATGCAGGCAGCCTGGAAATTGAAAATCCTGGCTACTTATGCATGAAGTCAAATGCAGGGCAAATATCCTTTTTTGTTGAAGGCGCCGGAGAATCGGCAAGAATAACCATACCTTCTACGCAGCTCCAATGCAGTTGAGAAATACATTTATATTAAATTATAATGTCGGACACAAGTAATTGATTGAAAATAGTTGTGTCCGCCGAATATAATGGCGGATTAATGTATTAATTATTTACTTCCGCCATTATAGATTAATTATTAACCATGGCAGACGAAAACCCCAGTCCCGAACAGCTGAAAGCTTTGCAGGAGAAAATAAAGAATATGTCTCCCGAGGAATTGAAGGACTTTCAGAAAAAGCAGTGTATTTTCTGCCAGATAGTTTCCGGTAAAATTCAGGCTAAAAAAATCTTCGAAGATGAAAAGGTTATTGGAATTCTCGATATCAATCCCGGAAATCCCGGACATACCCTTATAATGACGAAAGAGCATTATTCTATCATGCCGCAGCTTCCGGATGAAGATGTTTTTGATGTATTTATGGTTGTGAAAGCGCTTTCCAATTCAATGCTTCGCTCTATTGATGCCCAGGGCACTAATATCGTAGTAGCAAACGGAATTGCCGCAGGCCAGAGGGCGCAGCATTTCATGGTCCACTTGATTCCGCGAAAGGAAAATGACGGCATAAATTTCGTTTTGCCGCAGAAGACTTTGAATGAAGATGAAATCGAATCCATAGGCAACAAGCTCGCTGCTGCGCTTGGAGGCAATGCGGAAAAGGAAGAAAAGCCGTTTATTCCGCAATTTGCGCCTCTTCCGGAAAAGAAAAGTAATGAGATAAAAACTCAGAGAGAAGAGCCTTCAAAGAAAACAAAAAAACAAGATAAACCTAATCCAGGAATTAATCAACCGAAAAGTGGAATCAATCTGGATGATATTTCAAAAATTCTGGGTGTCAAGTAATGGCAGACAAAGTTCGGGAAAACTGCATAATATGCCAGATTGTCGGAGGCAGAATTCCATCCAAGAAAGTTTATGAAGACGACTTAATCATGGCAGTTCTTGATGTCAACGGCGCAAATCCAGGCCATTGCTTTGTCATGCCAAAAAATCATTATCCGATAATAGAGCAGGTTCCGGACCATGAAATCGGAAAAATGTTTCAGGTATCAAATAAAATTTCAACTGCGATTTTTGAAACGCTCGGCGCGCAGGGAACAAATATTTTTGTCGCAAACGGAATTCCGGCAGGACAGACAGTCGCGCATTTCATGATTAATGTTATTCCGCGAAAAGAGAATGACGGCATCAACCTTCAATGGCAGCCAAAGCAATTAAGCGAAGAGGAAATGTCCACAGTAGAGCTTAAATTAAAAGATCAGTCAAAAAACATCGGCAATTTCGAGAAAGAAAAGAAAGCTCCAAAAATTTCAGCTCCAAAACCAGTTGTTTTGTCCGATGAAGAGGAAGAATATTTCTCAAGGCAGATAAGGAGGATACCTTAAGACCGAATCAAAGTCCATTCTAATGCTGGTGAATTATTAGGATTGGTGTCCATAATGCTTGGCTGATTAAATTCCTGCGTCACTTTAGTTGAATACAGCTCTAGCATCAAAGATAGGTCAAGGGGTAAATTACTAGGATTATTAGATGTGGCTAAAAGTTCAACTTTTATCGTTGGTGAATTTCCTGCTATTATTATCCTATATTCCAAATCTAAACATAAAAGAGAAGGGGAATATAACTGCATCCAATTCATGCTTCTTGCTATCGCACTGCCAACTCTATCCATATCATAATGTGTGGGTCCAATGGGGAATCCAACCCTAGATAATTCTTGGGGAGGTACAGAACTTAATTGTCGATTTTGTGTTTTGACCATCTTTAATTTATTTTTTCCTATATCAGCCAAATCATCGGATTCCCGAAGAAAAACGTAATGATAAAAGCAATCAAAAAGCTCGGAACGAAGGGAATGCCTTCCTTTATTAAAATCTTTCCTACTTTCTTTTTATTGTAAAGCTCTATGAGTTTCCTGATTTGTTTTTTTTCTATGCCTAAATCCTTTGGGCCTGTGATGTATTCCTTGTTGTAATAAATATCTTTCACAATCCAGTCTCCTTCTGTTAATTTTGATGGCTCAACTAATTTATACATAGAAGATTTCTCTATTGCCCTTACAAAAGCCCAGAGGTAAAATGCTGTTAAAATTACAAAAGCCAACGATAAAATTAAAACTCTGATGTAATTGACTTTGATGATGAAAAAACTAATTATTAATAAAATTGTAAATACCAGAATAATCCACTTAATCTTTTCCGACTTTTCATGCGACAAAACTTTCTTTAATTCTTTCTTGAATTTCTTTCTATTGTTATATGCAAGATAGAAGCTCCATAACAAACCATAAATCGCGCCTGCGAATAACGCGTTAATCAAAAATCCTAATAGGAATTCTGAAGAAAAAGACGATAAATTAATCCCAATGATTGCTCCAAGCCCCATAATCATTTTTGAATCGCCACCGCCCCATTGCCCGGTGTAGAACATTATGTAAGCCACGCCAAAGAATATCGCTAATCCTAAAAGACTGTTGATAATAAATGAAGGAGCTTGATAAATCGCTGAAAACAATAAATTCAATCCGATTCCTGCGCTTATCAATCCGTAATTAATCCAGTCAGGCACTTCTCTTGTTTTCAAATCGGTGATTGAGCCAATAAGAAGAACAATAAATGACAGAGTAAAAGTTATTAAAGCAGGCACAAAATTCGGAGCAAGCCAGTTGTAGAGCATATTAAAACTGGTAAAATAAAACGTATATAAATTTATTTAAACAATCAATTATATTTTGCATAATCATAACCGCAACCTATATAAATAACGTAAATTTCCTATGATGTACCTATGATTGATGAGGCTAACTAAACATTAGCTGAGAGAGGTAAGCAAATTCTTTGTTTATCTTTAATATAATAACTAATGGAGGATATCGAAAATCAAAGATTTTCGGGACCTCCTCATAAAATTCGGAGGAGATAAAAATGGTTTTTGAAGCACCAAAGGAAATGATTGACAAGGTCTACGAAGCTATCGAAGTAGCCAAGGCTACAGGAAAGCTGAGAAAAGGAACAAATGAAGCAACAAAAGCTATTGAAAAAGGGCAGGCTAAGCTTGTTGTGATTGCAAAAGACATTAATCCGCCTGAAATTACAATGCATATCCCTCTTCTTTCAGAAGAAAAAGGAATTCCATGCGTGCAGGTGCCCAGCAAAGAAGAGCTTGGCGCGGCAGCGGGCATTGATGTTCCAACCGGATGTGTGGCAATCGTTGTTGAAGGAGAAGCAAAGCAGCTGATAAAGCAGATTAGCGACGGCATGAAGAAGTAATATGGCTAAGGAAGACCCATCAAAGCATCTGAAAGAGGAAGACAGGGGCCAGGTCAAGAAGAGAACGCCCAAGCCTCAGGAAGAGCAGGTAAAAGGCTCGGTTAATTTTTCATTCGCAACTCCGGCAAAGGTTGAAGAAATTATCGGAAGAACCGGCGCAAGAGGGGAAGCAATTCAGGTAAGATGCAGAGTAATGGACGGCCGCGATAAAAATAAAATTTTGAGGCGAAATGTCAAGGGACCAATCCAGATTGGCGATACTTTAATGCTTAGAGAAACAGAATTCGAAGCCGGCCAACTGACAAAAGGCGGCCGAGGCAGCGGTTAAGAACTTAATTTATTTTAATTTTAATAATAATAAAAAATTCAAAAAAGGTAATTCAAAATGCCAAAATGCACTTTTTGCGGAATCAATATTGAAAAGGGGACTGGAAAGATTTATGTACAGAAGGATGCGAAAGTATTATATTTCTGCTCAATGAAATGTGAGAAAAACCACATCAAGCTTGGAAGAAAGTTCCTAGAGACAAGATGGAGCAAAAAATTCAAGCGCGAGAAACAAGAGGGATTAGAATGATTGAGCGAAGCCTTTTAATTGTAAAGCCTGACGGAGTCGAAAGAAGCCTGGTCGGAGAAATTATAAAAAGATTTGAGAATGCAGGTTTGAAAATCGTCGGGATGAAGATGGTCTGGATAGACAAAAAATTTGCTGAAACTCACTATGGCACTCACAAATCAAAACCTTTTTTTAAAGAGTTAGTTGATTTCATAACAGAAAGCCCCGTGGTTGCAATCGTTCTTGAGGGAGTTCACGCGGTTGAGAATGTAAGAAGGCTAGTCGGCACAACATCGCCTCATGAATCACCGCCCGGAACAATACGGGGAGATTTTGCCCATATCAGCATGGCATACGCTTCAAAGAAAGGCACCGGCGGAAAAAATGTAGTTCACGCTTCGGGAAGCAAGGAAGAAGCCGATCAAGAGATTAAATTATGGTTCAAGCCGAATGAATTGCACACTTACACAACAGTTCATGAGAAGCACGTTTTCTAAAAAATATTTTACTACTTTATTGTAGCAAAGAAACGAAAGATTTATAAATAGATACATTACACTCATGATAGGTGGTTGATCATGGCTTTACAATTAAATGAACAGGTTGTTCCTTACAAGGAATTTGACGGCAAAATCACAGAGCAGATGCCTAAACTCATTAAAGAAGGCAGGCTGCCAGTGTCAGTTTCTGGATTAATGCAAAGAAGGCTTCAAGTAGATGATGCTAAATATTCTTCAGAGGTTAGAAGCGCATGGCATGACAATTACTTTGATACAGGCGATGCGATTGTTTACCATCCCGATGGAAAAGTTAAGATTGTTCACGATGCAAAATCATTAAGGGAGATTAGTCCTAATAGCAAGTTAAGCGATGGAGCTTTGGTGTTGCCAGCAGGAGCTTATGAATCACTTGATGGTGCGCAATTCACAAAAGAAGACTTAAGAAAATATATGAAAGACTCGCTGACAAGGGCAGAGGCTAAATCAAACCCATTATGGAATGCTATGGCAAGAGATGGGAATTTGCTTGATGCTTACGTTGATTTTGTATTTGATACAAACCAAAAAAGGTTTAGCTATGACCAGAACATGGGGCTTTATGTTGGTTCTTCTCAAAAGGATGAAACAGCGCGGTCTGTCTTTGTCGATGGGCTTCGGGACGGGTCGGGTGCCGATGGCAGGGGCCATTTGGGCATTGACAGCGGCCATCTCGTCGGGGTAGCGCCGGAGGCGCGCGTCGCAGCTAAGGCGGTTCCGCAAGCTCTTGAACAAAGAGTTTAAGGAAAAATTTCAAAATGTTTTTATACTATTTCTTTAAATTTTGATTTTATCCCAGCAAGCATTGGAATATGCTAAAGAGTAGCTGGACTACATGCCCTTTCACAAAGGCAACATAGTTGCTATAAAATACAGCCGCAACACTTGTGAAGCGGCAGTGATTAAATCAAGTGAAAGGGCTACTTTGCGCGGTCTGTCTATGTCAATAGGCTTCAGAACAGGTCGAATGCCAATGGCAGGAACCATTTGGGCAATGACAACAACCATCT